>NZ_JBCNMA010000044.1:0-24093 GCF_039595165.1 Sphingomonas sp. | reverse complement strand
TGATTGCGGCCGACCTCGCGCCCGGCGAGCCGGCGGCCGCAGCGGATCTGCCGAACTGCGGCATCCGCGACCATTGCGTCTGGTTCGGCCAGGCGGGCGGCGAGGCCTGCTCGGCGTGCCGGTTCGTGGTGACCAAGACCGGCTGATCTGGCCGGCCCGCTCCCTTCAGCTCGAAGGTGCGGGACGATCGAGCAGGCCGAGTTCGATCAACCGCTCGTTCCAGAACAGGCGCTTGCCCAGCGGCGAGAGCAATTGCTCGCGCGTCTCGCGCCAGCGGCGGATCAGCGAATCCTGCTCGAGCGGGTGGCCGAAATCGGCATAGACCTTGGCCTTGTCGAGATCGCCGAGCTTGGCCCAGTGCATCGAATAGGGAATGTTCGCCGCGTCCAGCGCGCCGCGAACCGCCGCCGCCCCTTTCTCCAGGGTCACGCACAGCGCGGCGAGCGCCCGCCGGATCTCCTCGGGGTCGGGCGTCTCCGGCCGGATCTGCGCCGCGGCGAGCTTGCAGATGAGCGGCGACAGCCCGTCGATCTCGATCACCGCATTGTGGTCGAACCGGGTGAAGGCCAGCGTTCCCGCCGGCTTGGCGACGAAGCGCAGCGTGAACACGAACGAGGGCTCGAGCTTCCCGACCGCCTTGGAGATCGCCGGAATCGCCGCCGCGACGCGATCGAGCGGGATCGCATAGGACGCATTGTACAGCGCGCCGGGGACGTCGCCGCTGATCTCGTCGGGATGGAGCCCGCTCCAGTAGAAGCCCTCGCGCCCCGCATCCTCCGGATCGAAATCGGTCGTATTGGGCTCGAACGCTCCCTCCGCGCGATAGAAGGCGAACACCGATTCATGGCCCTTGAGCAGCATGCGCAGCGCGCGGAGCAACGCGGGATCGGTCGAATTGAGCAGGCCAGCACGCTCCAGTACGCTCGCACCGTGCGCCGCGACATAGCGGGTGAGCCACGCCCCGAGCTGCCCGATCGCGTCGGAGGGGCGGATGATGCCCGCGTCGCCCGGTGGCAGCAGCGGTTCAGCCTCGCGCGGGAAGTACATCATGTGGGTCGCGTCGTCGTCGAACGGCGCATGGGGATTAAGCGTCAGCTCGTAGAATTCAGGCAGTGTCTTGCAGCGCAGGCGCGCCGCCGTCTTGTCGAACTCGCCGCGCGCGATCTCGTCCAGCCAGTCGGGATCGATGCACGCCTTGCGCCGCATCAACGCAAAGAGCTGATTGTGGACCAGCTCGATCGCCATGCCGTTGACCACGCCCATGCCGCCCAAATGGACCAGCGCGTCCTCGAACTGGTCGTCGTCGCGCACCACCCGCAGCGTCGCGCCGTCGATCTCGAGCTGCTTCAATCCCTCGTCGCTGAGCACTGGACAGGATTTGCGCTCGATCCAGACATGCTCCTCCGCGCCGGTGATCAGGTGCATGCCGAGTACCATGTCCTGGATGCCGCCGAAGCCGAGCCGCGAGCCATGGCTGGCCGTGCCGGCGCCGCCCGCGATGGTGGCGCCGAGGTGCGTTCCGCTGGTCCGAATCGACAGGTCGCGGCGCTGTGCCCACGCCACGAGTTCGCGCAGCCGCGTGCCGCCGCTGGTGAGCGCGATGCTGCGCGCGGGGACGCAGCAGTCCGGGCTCCGTTCCGCGTCGCTCAGCGCGCCGGTCCCCGCCAGCCCGCCGCACTCCAGCTGCGACACCGCGGTGCCGATCAGCGCACTGAAGCTCCAGCCGCGCCCGACCATGCCGCCGGCGAACGAACGCGGTTCCAGTGGCGGCTCGGGGTCGAGCATCTTGGCGAGCTTGGCGAGATGCTCGAGCAGCGGCTTGCCCGTCGCGGCGAAGCGCTCGAGCCCCGACATGCCGCCGCAATCGGCAGCGTGGACACGCCCGATGCTCTCGATCGTCATCGACGGAATGGGATTGGCGCCGGCCGTCGCGCCGAGCGTCAGGTGGTAGTTGGACCAGGCGGCAAGGCTGTCATAGCTGATCGACGGCATGAGGATGCTCCGTTGCGTTGCGGTTCGGTGGATGCGGTCAGCGTCTGCGGCGCTGCTCGGGCTCGATCTCTCTGAACTCTGCCTCCGGGAGCCTGATCCACTCCTTGGTCTGCGCCTTGGTATCGCCCCAGCGGATCAGGCATTTCATGAAGCCGGCATGGAACACCGCCTCGGGCCGCGGGCCGCACGGCTCCGGGTTCATTCCCCGCGTGTTGAAACCGTCGGCGGTCATCACGAAGATCGGTCCCTTGGGATGGTTGAGCCGCAGGCTCGCGATCGACATCAGCTCGCTCTGATTGACGATCGTCGAATAGCCGCGCATCCCGACGCGGAAGAGATCGGGCCGGGCATCGACCTGGGGAATGCCCAGCTTCGCGTCGAGCGCATCACGGAACACGACGGTCGGGCCGTTACGAATGACGTAGATTTCCGAAGGCGGCGCACGGTCCGAGCGCGTCGCCTGGAACGCCGCGTGGCGCCGGGCCATGCCGGTATCGAACACCGAGGCGCGCACGCCGCCGTCCATATAGGTCCGGCCGTCGATCTGCACCGGCGTCAGACGGACGGGGATCGAGCTCGACGCGAGCGTCACGCCGGCGACGCAGGCGGCAAGCTTGTCGACCTGCCCGGGGGCGGGGCCGCCTGGGGCATTCAGCACCGAGCGGACCATGTTGGTCAGCGCGACGACCTTGAGGTCGCCGCTGCGCGCCTCGACCATGCCGACGAACAGCTCGGGGCTGCCCGCGCGCGCCATCCGGGCGAGCGCCGTCTCGCCGCCGCTCGCGTCGAGCAGATAGGCCATCACCTTCGCATGCAGCGGGCGCAGGTCGTATTGCGATCCCTTGCGTACGATGCCGAGCAGGCCGTTGGTGAGCGCGAGGTCCTCCTGCCGCTCGATGTCATACTCGCGCACCAGCCGTTCGTAATCGCCCGCCGCGACCAGCAGGCCCTGCATCGCGCCGGTGCTGATCCCCGCCACCGCCGTCCAGTCCTTGCGGCCGTGGCGATTGAGGAAGCCGGCGCCGAACGCTCCCCAGCTGCCGCCGCCGGACAGCATCAGCATCGCCGGCGGGCGCACCTCCTCCGCGACGAGCCCCTCCCGCTGCCTGCCCAGCGCGAGAATCAGAGGATCGGTACTGTCGTCGATCCTGTCCTGGGGAAGGGCGTCCATTGCCTCGATCGCCGCGTCCGGCGGGAGGTCGTCACCGCCGGCATCGCGCTGCAGCTCGGCGAACAGCGGGGTCGGCTGATAGGTCTGCACGTTCTTGGTCAGCAGGTCGCCGCAGGTGAAGGTCATCGGCTTGGCGCCGAGCTTGATGCACCCGCCAAGCGCGAGTGCCAGGGGCAGCAGCAGGACCGCGCGCATCGTCATTCTCCCTCGTCCGGAATCATTCCATTGCGGAGCGATCCTGCCCGAACCCGCATCCGAAAAGCGTGAAAATCGCCTGTGACGACGGATTCATTCTGATAGACTGCCCGCGGGGGAAGAGATCATGGACCGTTACCGCCTCAATCTGGTGGGTCCGTTCGGCCTGTTCGCGCCGGACGGGCGCCGCATCGACATCAGCAGCCAGAAGGGCATGGCGCTGATCGCGCTCGTCGTGGTCTCGCCCGGCGGGGTGCGGTCGCGCCGCAAGCTCGAGGCGATGCTGTGGGGATCGCGTGGCGCCAAGCAGGCGCAGGACAGCCTGCGCCGCGAGCTCTCCAACCTGCGCAAACAGTTGTGCGAGAATGGCGCGGGCGACCTGCTGATCTCCGAGACCAAGCGCATCGCGCTGGCGATCGAGCGGATCGAAGTCGACATCTTCGCGCTCGGGCTGGGGCCGCCGGATGCGCGCATGCGCTATGCCGGCGACTTCCTCGAGGGAATCGACCTGCCCGATTGCGACGCGTTCGAGGACTGGCTGCGCGAGGAGCGCGAGCGGGTGCGCGACATGATCGAGCTGCTCGTCCCCGAGCCGCCGGCGCCGCTGCCCGCCGCGTCCGAAGTGTTCGGCGCGGCGGTGCCGCATGCCGAGGAGACGCTGCACGGACGCGCGCCGCGCCTGCCGCCCAAGCCCTCGCTCGCGGTGCTGCCGTTCGCCGTGCCCGGCGAAGCCGCGCAAGGCTGGCTGGGCGCGGGCCTGGCGGACGAGGTCAGCGTGTGCCTCAGCGCCTTCCCGCAGCTCTTCATCGTATCGAGCAACGCCGCCCGCACGCTCGCCGACGCTGGGCTCGCGCGCGGCGAGATCGCGCACCGGCTGGGCGTGCGCTACCTGCTCGAAGGCAGCATCCTGCGCGACGGCGAGCGGCTGCGGGTCTCGGTCGCGCTGGTCGAGGGGCGCAGCGGCGAGCAATTCTGGGCCGAATCCTTCACCGGCCAGTCCGATGCCAGCTTCACCCTGCAGCAGGAGATCGCCGCGCGGATCGCGCCGCAGATCTGGACCAAGGTCGATCATGCCGAGCGCCAGCGCAGCCTGCGCCTGACCGGGCCCGTGTCGGGCGATTACGAGCGCTACTGGCGCGCCAACGCGCTGTCGCGCAGCTGGGAGAAGGACGCGATCGCCGAGGCGATCACGCTGTCGATGGAGCTCGTCGAGAACGATCCGACGTGCCCCTGGGCGACCTCGCTCGCCGCCTATTGCAACAGTATCGCGTGGATGCTGCACCACAGCCCCGACCGCGAGGCGGTGCTGCGCCGGGCGATCCAGAACTACCAGGCGGCGATGCGCTTCGGCGCCGACAATGTCGAGGCGCTGGGCTATTGCGCGGGCACGCTGGTCAATATCGGCGGCGACATCGACATGGCCGACCGCATCATCGGCCACGCGCTGCACCTGCTGCCGGCGCACCAGCCGGCCTTGTTCTGGGGCGGCTGGGTCGACGTGATCCGCGGCGATGCGGCGCGCGCCGCCGACCGCTTCGAGCTCGCGCTGCGGATCAACCCGGTGAGCGGCGCGCTCGGGCAGACGCTGACCGGGATCGGCTTCGCCATGATCCAGCAGGGCAAGCCGGACGAGGCGCTGCGCCTGTTGCTCGAGGCCGAGCGTGCCGCGCCCGGCTTTCCGCCGGCGCAGCTCGGGCTGTGCGTCGCGGCGCAGCTGGCGGGCAAGACCGACCTCGCGCGGGTCTATGCCGTGCCGCTGCTCGCGCGCGGCGGGCTGGCGCTGGTCGACATGCTGCGGCGGCCGGAGGATGTGCGAATGTTCTCGCAGGCGCTGTGCGAGGCTGCCGGAAGTGCGCGCGAAGGTGGGGTCGTGGCGTCGCTGCCGGGCAGCTGAGGCGGTCAGCCGATCAGCTGGTGCGGCGCCCAGCGGGCGCGGCGTACCTTCGCGGAGGGCGGGCGCTGCCCGATGCGGAACGCGCTGATCAGCGCCTGCCCGGCGGGAACGCCCTGTTCGGCGGCGAGCAGGCGGTTGGTCTCCGGCCAGTCCGCGAGGACCGAGACCGGACATGCGGCGAGCCCGTGCCGCTCCATCGCCAGCCAGGCGCGGTAGAAGGCGCGGCCGGTCTCGATCGCAGGCTCGCCGGCGGGCCGGACGAACAGCGCGATCGCCGCGGCGCTGGCGGTCTTGGCGCGCTCCGAGAGGAGCGTGCGCGCGAGCCCGAGCCGGTCGAGCGGGCGGAACAACGCCCCGAGTACCAGCCCAGCCGCACGCGCCTCGATCGGGCTGAGCGCCATTGCCTCGGCATTGAGGCCGTCGTGCGCCCAGTTCGGATGCGCGCGAGTCAGCCGCATCCATTCGCGCAGCTCGTTGCGGTGCGCGTCCTCGCGCAGGAAGTGCATCGATGCATCGTCGCCGAGCGCGGCGATGCGGGTGACCGCCTCACGGCCGCGGACCAAAACGAGATCGGCGCATTCGGCTGCGAGGCGGTCGAGCGCGGTGGCGTCGGCGAGCGGGACGAAGGTTCCGCGCCACGTCGCGCGGCGCTCGACCTCGGGCAGCCCCACGCGAGTATCGGGCGTCGCGCGGATCGCGGCGAGCGCGCCGTCAGCCTGCTCGACCTGTCCCGCCCATCCCTCCGTGGCGAGCGCGAGCAACGTGCCCTCCAGCGCTGCGCCGTGCGAGATCGCGATGTCGCGGCCGCGCGGATCGGCGGCGGGCAAACGGATCGACGGCGTGTCGAGCAGCAGGATGCGGCCCTCGCCGTCGAGCGACCAGCGCGTCGGCTGGACGTTGTGGACGCTCGGCGCGAGGCTGGCGCGGGCGACGATGCGGGTGAGGAGGTCAGGGCCGACCATCGAGCTGCTTCCCGAAGATGGCGAGGTCGTGGAGCGGGCGCGCGCCGATCTTCTCGGCCTGGCGCAGGCTCGCGCCGTTGACGTCGGCGATCCAGGTGCCGCCGACGCTCGCATAGCCGGCCTGCTTGAGCGCGGTCGCGAGGCGGAACAGCATCGCGCCGTTGAGCCCGCGATTCTGGTGCGCCGGGTCGACCGAATAGAGCAGAATCACCGCGCGCGTCCGCTTGAGGCGATGGCGCAGGAAGTGGAACGGCGTCGCGAGGCCGATCCGTGCGCGGGTGTCGCGGATGAACGGGTTCATGTCGGGCACGCAGAGCAAGGCGCCGACCGGGGCGCCGCGATGATGGACGATCACGGGCAGACGATAATCCATGATCCACATCATCTCGCCCGCCTGGAAGGTGAACTCGGCCGGGGTAAGCGGGACGAACATCGGATTGCGGTCGAACCCGGCGTTGAGCACCAGCCGGGCATCCTCCATCCGCGCGGCGAAGGTGCGGCGCGTCACGCCGAGCCATTGATAGTCGGGATCGTCGAGAATCGCCCGCTGCTTGGGGCCGAGCAGCATCGCCGGATCGAGCCGGTCGAGGTCATAGGCGAAGGTGGTCATGTCGAAGACCGGGCGGTAGCCGCTCGCCTCGAGCAGGCGCGGGAGATAGGGCGGCGACCACATCATGTCGGTATAGGGCGCGGCATCGAACCCCTTGGTGACCACGCCGGTCATCTGCATCGCGGTGAGGTTGAAATTGCCGGCGATCTCGGCTGCCCCGCGTTCCCGGCCCCAATCTTCGGCGGCCCCCAGCAGCGCCGCCGCGACCTCGGCATCGTTGGCGCAGTCGAAAAAGCCGAACTGCGCGCGGCGGGTGCCGTTGCGGATATTCGAGGCATCGTGAATCGCGGCGACGATCCGCCCGACCGGCTGCCCGTCACGGTGCGCGGTGAACAGCTCGAACCGGCCATGGCCTTCGGTCACCAGCGGGTTGCGCGCGGGATCGAGGATGCGGTCGAGATCCGCGCGCATGGGCGACACATAGGGGCTCGACGCCGGATAGACGCGGAAAGGTACCTCGAAGGCGGCGGCGCGGTCGCCGGTGCGCAGCGTGATCATGCGGAATCCCTTCGGGAGGTCGCGGCGAGCAGCCGCTGCGCGAGCGCGAGATCGGTCTCGGCGGAAGGATCAGCCGAGAGGCCGGGCAGGTTGATCGCGAGCAGCTCGAGCGGCGCGTCGCGCAGCACCAGGAGATGCGTCGCATTGTGCGTCTCGAACAGCGCAGTGACCGCCTCGGCCAGAATCGCGTCGCGCGCCATGCCCCACGGCGCGTCGCGGCGGCGCAGCACGGGATGCACAGCGACCAGCGCGGCAAGCGCCTCGGGTTCGGCCGCCTCGATCAGCGCGCCCGACAGGATCGCGCCGGCGCCGAGCGTCTCGCTGGCGGTGATCGCCTGCAGCAATGCTTCGCGGCTTCCCGGCGGGGTCGCGACCAGCGCGCGGCGCAGCGCGAGGCCGGCGTCCTGCGACGTGACCGCCTCGGCGCTGATCGTCACCAGCAGCAGCGCGGCAAGCACCACGAGCGCGGCTTGCGTTCCGCTCAGTCCAGTCCCTCCGGCACTGAGTCCCGCCCCGGCCAGCGCTGCGATCGCGGCGAGGAAGGCGAGCCACACGATGCGCTCGCGCACCCGCCACGCGCCGATCGTCAGCCCGACCCAGCCGAGCAGCATCACCGCGAGCGGCGAGAGCCGCGCCGGCATGTCGAGCGGCAGTTCGCGGAAATCGGTGAGCGCCGCCGGGATCAGCGCGACCTGGCACAGCGCCAGCGCGATCACCGCGCGCCGCTCGGCACGATCGAGCCCCCGTAACCCGGCCAGCGCCGTCGCGACGCAGAGCGTCATGCCGAGCGCGATATGCGCGCCGAGCGCGAGTGTGGCCCAGCGCTCGCCGGCGAGGCTGGCGATCAGCACCGCAACAGTGCCGGCAAGGACGAGCAGCTTGACGGCGAGCGGTGCGTGGCGGCGGATCAACCCCTCGACCAGCAACAGGACGGCGAGCGGGATCATCGCCGCGGCGACCGCGGTCACGGTGTTGAAACCCGCACCGGCGCCGTGCCAGAACAGGCCGCGGCTGGCATACATCACCGCGACCAGCCCGAGCGCCAAGGTCCACCGCCAGCGCATCGCTCCCTGTGCATCACGGCGGCGCACGGCGAGCATCAGCGCGAGCACGCCGGCAAGCCCCAGCGCATTGACCAAGCTGTCGGCGATCGCCGCGGCGGTCATCCCGCGATCATCCGCTGCAAGGCGCGGCGCACCAGCGGCCGCAGCAGCGCGGCGACCGGCGCCGGCAGCGGACGCTCGACGCGCGGCTTGTAGACGTTGAGGAACCAGCCGCGGCAATCGGTGCCGCTCGACCGTCCGACCGCAAGGTGGATGGCTTCATAGGCCATCAGCATGCCCGTCGTGATCACCATAGGCGCGAACGACATGCGGCTGCGACGTCCCGCCGCCACCTCGCCCGCGAGATCGAGGTCGATATGGTGCCGCGAGCTGCTGTTGAGCATGACATGCTCGGCCTCGCGCAGGAACGCTTCGGCGCGATCGGCGTCAGTCACCGCGTCGACCGGCTTGCCGCGCGTCGGATAGCGCAGCCGCTCCTCGGGCATCGGATCGCCCGGCCGCGTGACATAGACTGACGGCAGCGGCGAGGCATAGGCGTCGATCACCGTCCCGCCGCTGGCGCGGGCGCCGCGATAGAGGCGCAGCCCCGCCGCCAGATCGTCGGTGCCGTTGACGACGATCTTCGCCGTCTCCAGCACGCGATCGAGATGCTTAGGCCAGTCGCGATGCAGCACCTCGATCTGCGCCTCCGGGTTGATCCGCAGGCACTGGTCGCGGCTCGCCTCGGCCTTGTGCCGGCCGACGCTGTCGAGCGTCGCGAAGAGCTGGCGGTTGAGGTTGGACACCTCGAACGCATCGAGGTCGGCGATCACCAGCCGGGTGAAGCCGGCGCGGACCAGCGCCATCAGGCACGCCCCACCCATCCCGCCCGTGCCGCACACGAACACCGGCGTGGTGCGCAGCATCGTCTGCTCGGCCTCGCTGACGAAGCCGATGTTGCGGGTGGTCATCTCGCCATAGTCAAACATCGCGCTTCTCCCGCCACGGCCGCAGCCGCCCCCATTGGCGTCCCGGGCTGAGCCAGTAGATCGCCGGCAATAGCGCGCGCTGGACGAGCAGGAACAGCGCGGCGCCGAGCAAGGCCGGCAGCGAGTGCCGCGGCACGTCCTGCAGCAGATAGCGGCGCGCGGCGGCGAGGTTCATCTGGCCGACCTGCAGCACATCGTCGCCGCGGTGATAGTCGAGCGTCGCGGCGCAGAAGTCGTTGAACGCCGCATCGCGATGCTTGGGCGCATCGTCGAACCTCTTCTTGAGGTGATCCGAGCCGCCGCGATAGGCGTCCTCGATCACGAACCGTCTCTCGTCGAACCGCGCATCCTCGCTCACGCCGAACGCGGCGCGGTGGTGCTGCATGATCTGGCGGGCAAGCGCGAGGTGATCGAAGCGGCGAACGGTGCCGTCGGGCGACGGGAAGACGTTGCTGAAGCCTTCGCAGACCAGCCCGACCACAGCCGGCACCTGAGTCACGCTCGAGATCCAGAACGGGCGCAGCTGGTTGCGCACGAACAGCAGCAAGGTGGTCATGCCGTAGAGCGCCCAGGAAAAGCCTTTTCCCCGCGCTTCAGGGTCGATCAGCACCAGGCCAAGATGCGTGACGGTCTCCGGCCGCCCGCGATAGGTGACGTCGAGCAAAGCGAGCGCGTTGAATGCCACCGGACGGCCCGAGCCGCGCTCGCGGATCAGCATGATCACGGCGCGGTCGAGCGCACCCGAATCCGCGCGGAACACGCCGTAATCGAGTTGGCCGGAGGGGAGCGAGCGCGCCGCGATCTCGCGCAGCGCCGCGGCGAGCGCCGCGCGCTCCTCGGCCGGCATCCAGCGGCCCGGGCGCTCATAGACATGCGCGGCGTGGCTGGACGACAGCTTCACCGACAGGTTCAGGGTGGGCTGGATCAGCGCCTTGAGCCACATGGCGGCGCTACCCGGGCAGCAGGGCGAAATCGGCAGACATGTTTTCCCCCCGCGGTCGCGCCGTTTGGCCAGCGCCGTATATAGGGGCTAAGTTACCGAATTCTGCAATCGGCGCGCTAGCTTCGGCGCAATTCAACGATCCGGATCACGGGCCCGCCGCGTTCGCCCGGCACGGGCCGGAAGGTCGCGCGTATGCGCCCGCCAGCGGCGAGCATGCGGTAGATGCGGAGCTGGTCCGCGAACGCCTGCGGGTCGGCGCGATAGACGTCGTAATGGGTTAAGATCGCGAAATCCGCGCGGCAGCTCGCCAGCCGTTCGGGTGCGACGTGGCCGAGATCGACGACGGCGCGACCGGTGCGCTTCTTCTCGACTTCGCCGTAGCTGATCTTGCCTGCGAGGGCGTCGCGCGCATCGATGCAACCGGCCGAGCCGAGCGGGAAGCGTACGCCCCAGCCGCGCTGGATCAAGTCGATCGCGGCATGCTCGACCAGGATCGTGCTGCCGCGCGGGGCATTCGCCTCGATCCAGGCCGATGCGGCCTGGCGGGTGTCGTTGGCGCGCTCGATATATCCGGCTTGCGCGGCGGCGAGCATCGGGACGAGAAGCACCAGCGCCGCGACCGGCTCGAAGCCGGTCGGCCGTCGTCCCAGACGCCTGCGCAGCATGTTGGCCAGCGTGCCGATCGTGCCGGCGGCGGCGAGGGCGAGGAAAGGCAGCAGCGGTACGAGCCAGCGCTCCCACACCAGCGCCTGCGCGCAAATCACGATGCCGAGCGCCGCCACGCCGGGCAGGATCGCGACGACCGCGTGGCGGCTGCGCAGCGCGAGCACCGCGCCCGCCGCTGCCGCCGCCAGGCCAAGCCATCCGAAGGCTTCGAGCAAGGGCCCGCGCACATACCAGTCGAGATTGGCGAGGAAGCCGCCGCCGGTGGCGCCCGGGTGCAGCGGTCGCGCCTCGCCGGCGAGGTTCTGCGCGACCGTCGCATGGTCGAGCAGCAGATAGGGCGAGACGATCAGCAGCGTCGCGGCGGCGCTGGCTCCAAATGTCGCGAGCGGGCGCAGCAACGGGCCGCGGGGGGCTGCGCGCCACAGCACCGCGGCGAGCGGGTTCAGCGCGATCAGCGCCGCCGGCCATTTGGTCGCGATGCCGAGCGCGACGAACGCACCCGCGGCAGCGTGATCGCGCAGCCTTCCGCGCTCCAGGATGTCGAGCGCGGCGAGCGTCGCGAGCAGGATGAACACGCTCGCCTGGACGTCGGTGCGGATCAGCTGCGAATACTCGACATGGATCGAATTGGCCGCGAGCAGCGCCGCCGCGAGCAGCCCGAACCGCGGCCCGCCGAGCCGCCGCCCCAGCCGCCAGGTCAGGAACACGCACAGCACCCCGCACGCGACGAAGAACAGCCGCGCGGGCACGAACAGGATCGCGGGATCGGCATAAACCGCGGCGACGAACGCATCGACACCGGCGAAGCGCCCGCTCGCGATCCCGATCCCGCCCACCGCCAGCATCACCAGCGCGAGCGCGTAGAAGGTGAGCGTCGCGGGATGCCCGAACCAGCCCGGGTTGAGGCTGCCGCCGCGCAACATGTCGATCGCGATCATCACGAACAGGGGCTCGTCGGGGTCGTTGAGCGCGGGCAGCCCGAAGCCCACGCCGCGGATGCGGATCGCCGCCGCCCCGAGCAGGATGAGGAGAAGAAGCGCACGCTCGCCCCAGCCGGAGCGGCGCGCGTTACGGGCGGGGTGGTTCGGGTCCGTCATGTTGCCGAATGGCATGACGTGGAGTGACGATGCGAACCGTAATCCTGGCCGGCGGTCTTGGTACCCGGCTTGGCGAAGAGACGGCCGTCCGGCCCAAGCCGATGGTCGAGATCGGCGGCATGCCGATCCTGTGGCACATCATGAAGATCTATTCGGCGAGCGGATTCAACGACTTCGTGATCTGCCTCGGCTACAAGGGCTATCTGATCAAGGAGTTCTTCGCGAACTACTTCCTCCACACCTCCGACGTCACGATCGACCTGCGCGGCGGCAACGGGATGGAGGTGCACCATGCGCGCTCCGAGCCGTGGCGGATCACGCTGGTCGAGACCGGCGCGGCGACCATGACCGGCGGGCGGCTGGGCGCCATCCGCCAGTATCTCGATGACGATGAGCCCTTCTGCTTCACCTATGGCGACGGGGTGGCGGACATCGACATCGCCGACCTGGTGAGCTTCCACAAGGCGCACGGGCTGCGCGCGACGATCACCGCGGTATCGCCGCCGGGACGCTTCGGCGCGCTCGAGTTCAAGGGCACTCAAGTCACTGATTTCAAGGAAAAGCCCGCCGGGGACGGGGGACAGATCAATGGCGGGTTCTTCGTCGCCGACCCCTCGGTGCTCGACCTGATCGACGGGCCCGACACGGTGTGGGAACAGGGGCCGCTGGAGACGCTGGCGCGCGGGGGCGAGCTGATGGGCTACCGCCATGACCGCTTCTGGCAGCCGATGGATACGCTGCGCGACAAGCTGTACCTGGAGGAGCTGTGGAACGGCGGAAATGCGCCGTGGAAGCGCTGGTGAGCGGGTGGCGCGGGCGCCGGGTGCTGGTCACCGGGCATACCGGATTCAAGGGCAGCTGGCTAAGCCTGTGGCTGCATTCGCTGGGGGCCGAAGTGACCGGCCTGGCGCTCCCGGCGCCGACCCAGCCGAGCCTGTTCGAGGCGGCGCGGATTGGAGAATTGGTGGAACATGTCGTGGACGATGTTGGCGTTTACGACGCGGTGCATTCCACGTTCGCCAGGGCAAAGCCGGAACTTGTCTTCCACCTCGCCGCCCAGCCGCTGGTGCGGGAGTCCTATTCCGACCCTGTAGGTACATATGCGACCAACGTGATGGGGACCGTGCACGTGCTTGAGGCCGCGCGGAAGGTCGGCGGGGTCGAGGCCATCGTCTGCGTCACCAGCGACAAATGCTACGCCAACCGCGAATGGGTGTGGCCCTATCGCGAGGCCGACCCGATGGGCGGGCACGACCCGTACAGCAGCAGCAAGGGCTGCGCCGAGCTCGCCGCGGCGTCGTGGCGCGGTTCGTTCTTCGAGGCTGACGGCCCCGCCCTCGCCACGGTGCGCGCGGGCAACGTCATCGGCGGCGGCGACTGGGCGGCGGACCGGCTGATCCCCGACCTCATCCGCGCGTTCGAGGCGGGCGCCGCGCCGCTGATCCGCGCGCCCGATGCGGTACGGCCGTGGCAGCATGTGCTGGAGGCGCTGGGCGGTTACATCGCGATCGCCGAGCGGCTGATGGCGGGCGAGCGCAGCTTCGCCGATGCCTGGAACTTCGGCCCGTCGGACGAGGATGCGAGGCCGGTGAGCTGGATCGTCGAGCGGATGCGCGCGGCATGGGGCGGCGGCGACGCGCCGCTGCTCGACGGCGGACCGCGGCCGCACGAGGCCGGGCTGCTGCGGCTCGACAGCTCGAAGGCGCGCGCCGCGCTCGGCTGGCGCCCCGCCCTGACGCTCGACCGCGCGATCGAATGGATCGTCGAGTGGCACAAGGCGATCGGCGCGGGCGGAGATGCGCGCGCCGTCACCCTCGCCCAGATCGCCGCCTATTCGGCCGCTTCGAGCATGCGCGCCGCTGCTTGAAGATCCATCCTCCCCCGCCAGGGGGTGTCAGGTGAAAGCTGACGGAGGGGGGATTCCAGAACGCTGGCGGCGTGCTTCCTCCCCCTCCGTCACGCTACGCGTGCCACCTCCCCCTGGCGGGGGAGGATCGATTCCGCCGCGGCCTGAGCCGGCGCCTTCGCCAGCGTCAGGATATTGCCGAGCTTGAGGCCGATCGGGACCGGCGGCAGCGGCACGCGCTTGATCCGGACGCCCGCCGCCCATGCCGCTTGGCGCACGAGGAAATCGAGCGGGAAGACGTTGCGGCTGCCCTCGACCCCGACATCGGCGAAACCGGCGCGGGCCAGCAGCGCCTTCATCGTCGCGGGATTGTAGAGCTCGGGATGCTGGAGGCAGAAGGGCGGCCAGCGTTCGCCCATCAACCGGCGCAGCAGCGAGCTTTCGTCATGGGTGACGATCATCAGCGTGCCGCCGGGACGCAGCTTGGCGCGGACTTGAGTCAGCATCGCCAGCGGGTCGAGCAGGTGATCGAGCACATGCACCATCACCGCAAGGCCGACCGAGCCGTCGGGCACCGGGGAGAGATCGTCCATGCCGGTCGAGAGCAATGCCGGCTTGCCGCCCGCCGAGGCGCGCAGCTGGTCGTGGATCGCGACATTGGGCTCGAACAGCCAGAAGCGGTCGAACCCGCCATGGCGCGCCGCCTCGCGCACGATATGGCCGACATCGGGGCCGATCTCGAGATAGCCGCCCGCCAGGTCACCGCTCGCGGCAGCCCGCGCGAAATAACCGCGCTGGGTGGCGACGATCGCCGCGTCGCCCACCGCGTCCATGTTCGGCGCCATGCGCGCGTAGAGCTCGCCGAGCTGCTGGCCCGTGAAGAACACCGGATTGTAGAGCAGCCCGCAGCCGCCGCAGCGGTGGTAGGAGAAGAAGCATTTCGCCTTGAACAGGCCCGCCCAGAACGGGCGCAGCGCGTCGAGGGTCATCGTCTCCGCCGCCTTGCCGGCGCGCATCTCGGTGCGAGTGTCGCGCGAGCCGCAAGCCGGACAGGCGCGGTGGAGGAAGTGACTCATGCCCCCCTCCCCGCCGCGCGGAAGGTGACTCGGCTGTGCCAGAACCAGCTGGTCACGATGATCACCAGCGCGAAGCCGAGCTGAGCGATCACCGGCGGGATCCCGCCGACCTCGACCAGGATCGGCAGCGCGACCCAGTTGGCGGCGTAGTTGGCGAGGTAGAAGCCGGCGAAGGCGCCGAACTCGCGCATCACATTGCCGCGCGTGCGGAACACGCCGAGCTTGTAGGTGGTGAAGGCGAAGCACAGGCTCACCGCCTGCGCGATGCCGAGCGCGAGCAGATAATGGGTGTGGAACAGCGGCACCGCCCACAGCAGCAGCGGGTAGATGCCTAGGCCGAAGATGGTGTTCGCGATGCCGGCCGCGGCGAAGCGCAGGGGGCGTTCGGCGTTGCGGGCGATCATGACGGGTGCCTCGCCTCCGACAAATTCCGTCGATTCCCCTGCGAAGGCAAGAGCACCGTAGTCTGCGGGGACTCGAAATCCTCCCCCGCCAGGGGGAGGTGGCAGGCGCAGCCTGACGGAGGGGGAGGACGACGATCCACTTGAGACGCGAGTCCTCCCCCTCCGTCGCCTTCGGCGCCATCTCCCCCTGGCGGGGGAGGATTCACCTCGGCCGATCTTCGCCGGGTCTCGATACGGTGTGGCGTTTGCTTGAGGGAACGGAAGCCCATCACGATTCCTCCATCAGCTCGATGCGCATGTTCTCGCGCAGCACCTCGCGCGGGAGGAAGGGCGAGAGGTCCTCCAGCGCGGGCGAGGTGATGCGGCCGTCGGGATGCGCCTTGGCGCCGAGCTTGGGGGCGAAGGCGACATGCTCGTCGATGATCAGCTCGCACAGCACGGGCCCCTCGGCGGCGAGCGCGGCGGCGATCGCGCCGGGCAGGTCATTGTGCGATTCCGCGCGGAAATAGGCGAAGCCGAAGGCGGTCGCGACCTTGCCGAAATCGGGGAAGGTGACGTTGCTCTTGGGCCCGCCGCCGACCTCGACGCCGTTGAAGAAGTTGCGATGCGTCTGGAAGATCGAGACGTAACCGCTGTTGTTCACGAGGAAAATCTTCACCGGCATATCGTAGCCGGCGATCGTCTGCAGCTCCTGGATGTTCATCATGATGCTGCCGTCGCCGGCGATGGCGATGATGCGCTTCTCGCCGTTCGTCGCCGCCCACACGCCGATCGCGGCGGGCAGGTCGTAGCCCATCGTCGCGCAGCCGGAGTTGGTCCAGAGGCGCTGGCCCAGCTTGAGGTCGGCCACCTGGAAGCTGACGACGCAGGCGCTGCCGTTGCCGGTGACGACGATGTCGTCGTCGCCGAGCTGGGCGAACAGCTCGTCCATCGCGACATAGGGGTGGATGCTCGGGCCGTGCTCGCGATACTCGGGGAGCACCGCGGGGAAGCGCTCGCCCCGCTCGCGCGACCAATCGAGCCATTCGCTGTGCGCTTCGGTCGGACCGGCATAGGGTCGTGCGAGCAGCGCGGGGATGAGGTCGGCGAGGTCGGCGACCACCGGCATGTCGGGGACGACGGTGGGCTTGGCGAGCTCGACCGGATCGATGTCGATCCAGATCTTATAGGCTTCGCGCGCGAAGCTCTTCCAGTTGTAGCTCACCTGGCGGATGTTGAGGCGGCTGCCGAGGATAAGGAGCAGATCGGCGCTCTGCGTGACCATGTTGCCGCCGCGATCGCCGACCGTGCCGGGGCGGCCGCAATAGAGCGGGTGATCGTTCCACAGCACGTCGTGCGCGTTCCAGCCGGTGACCACCGGGATGCCGAGCTTCCCGATCAGCTCGAGGAACTCGGCGTGCGCGCCGGAGAGGCGCACGCCGCCGCCGGCGAGCACGACGGGGCGTTCGGCAGCGGCAAGCTTGGCGAGGATCGCATCGGCGGTGGCGTCGAGATCGGTCGCCCGCCACGGCTGGTCCAGCTCGGCCGGGTCGAAGCCGGGGAGCAGGTCGTCGGGATCGATCTTGGCCGCCTGAACGTCGAGCGGAATGTCGAGCCACACCGGGCCGGGGCGGCCGGTGGTGGCGAGGTGGATCGCCTTTTCCAGATGATAGCGGATCGAGTGCGGATCGGTGACCATCGTCGCGTACTTCGTGACCGGGCGGACCAGCTCCTCGATGTCGAGCTCCTGATCGCCGAACTGGCGCAGCGGGAGGCCGGTGTGGCGCACGGTGGTCTCGGTCTTCACCTGACCCGAGATGACGAGCATGCCGATCGAATCGACATAGGCGCCATAGACGCCGGTGATCGCGTTCGTGCCGCCGGGGCCGGAGGTGACGTTGACCACCGCGAGCCGGTTGGTGAGGCGGTAATAGGCCTCGGCGGCCATCGCCAGCGCCTGCTCGTGATGGGTGAAGGTCGTCTTGAGCGAGGGATGCGTGCCGAGCGAGTGGTTGAGGTGCATCGCCCCGCCCCCGGTCAGCATGAAGACGTCACGGATGCCGTGCTGGACGAGCGCGGCGGCGACCCAGTCGGAAAGCTTTACGAGAGTCATGGATTCCATCCGTTGTGAAGCGCGGTGCGGCGGATCGCCTCGTCGAGATCGACGGTGGGCTCGAGGCCGAGGTCGCGGCGGAATTTTGCGGTCGAGGGCACGTAGCGGCCGGGGTTCCAGCCGGGATCGGGGCGGCCGAGGATCTCGACGCCGGGGCCGCCGAGCAACGCGGCGGTGCGGCGCGCGAGATCGGCGATCGAGACGGCTTCCTCGGAGCCGAGATTGTAGGTCTCGCCGGGGCAGCCCCTGAGCAGGAGCGTCCACAGCCATACGGTGAGGTCGGCGGCGTAGAGATAGGAGCGGACCGCCTGCCCCGAGCCCTCGACGCGGATGCGCGCGCCGGCCATCGCGTCGCGGATGAAGTTGCCGGCGGCGAAGTGGATGTCGAGCGAGAGCAACGGCCCGAGCAAGGCGAAGATGCGCGCGCTGATCACTTCGAGGCCGAACTGGCGGGCGTAGATCGCGCAGAGCATCTCGGCGGCGCGCTTGCCCTCGCCATAGGCCGAGCGCGGATCGCGCGGATCGGGGCCGGTGAGGCAGTCTTCGGCGACGTGGGTGATTTCCGGCGGCTGGGCCCCGTAGACCGCGCCGGAGCTGAGGTAGAGGAAGCGCTGTGCCCCGCTGGTTCGGGCGAGATCGAGCGTGCGGCGGGTGCCGGCGACGATCGTATCGAACATGCGCAGCGGGTCGCGCGCGTTGAGCGCGGCGCTGGCGTCGGTCGCGGCGTGGACAATGTGGGTGAAGCGGCCCCTGGGCGGGTCGAACGTCAGGACGTCGCCGGGGAGCAACGTGGTGCGGGCGGCGAGATGGGGGGCCTTTTCGGCGAAAGCATCGGGATCGCGGGTGAGCAGGACGATCTCGGCATCGGTGTCGGCGCGGGCGAGCGCTTCGAGCATCCAGCGGCCGATGAAGCCGGTGCCGCCGGTCATGAAGATGCGTGCGCCCGACAGGCGCGGCCAGAGCGGGGCGAGCGACGCGTTCACGGCTTCGAGGTCGCGGTCGAGGATCATGCCGCGGCGAGCCCCAGCGACGGGCGGTGGGCGCGATGAGCGCGGACGCTCTGCGCGATCGTGTCGAGCGCGAGCGCCCAGACCAGCAGCGCGATCACCCCGGGGCGGACGAAATGGCCGATGGTGAGGCCGAATTCGGGCTCGACCGGGCGGCCGCTGAGCCAGCTATTGGTCGACAGCTCGAGGATGGTCGAGAGCGGGACGTCGCCGACCAGGCACAGCAGATAGGCGCAGACGATCGCGACGATCGGTCCGGGACGGCGAAACGGCTCGAGGAAGACGAGGAAGACGAGGAACACCTGGGTGTAGCCGCCGGGCGACTGGGTGACGAGATAGGCGCCGAGGAGGAGCGTGGCGATGCGCTCGCGCCCCACCGCGCCGGGCTGGAGCCAGGCGGCGAGCAGCGCGGCGAGCGCGATGCCCTGGGTGGCGCGGATCACGGTGGAAGCGGCGAGGATGATCGTGTCGACGGTCTGCGACGAGACGAACTGGAGCAGCGGGATCGGCGCCTTCTGAACCAGCATCAGCGGGGCGTAGCTGGTCGAGTAGTTGATCTCGTTCCACACCTGCCCACTCTGGAACACGACCCAGTTGGCGGTGTTCGAGACGATCTCGCCCGGGGTGCCCGCGCCGACCATAGCGAGCGTGGCGAGGTAGAGCAGGACCGTGGCGATGCCGGCGATCTCCAGCGGGCGCCACTCGCGCTTCACGGCATGGGCGAGCACGGGGAGCAGGAGATAGGGCTTGAAGTTGATCGTCGCGGCGGCGGCGAGCGCCCTGCCCCAGCCTTCACGCAGCAAGGGGCCGTGGGCGAGGATGAAGCAGGCGAAGCCGGCGAGGATGAGGTTGCCGCGCTCGAGGGTGAAGAGCAGCGGCAGGCCGAGGCCGAGCGCGATCGTGCGCATTGGCGCGGTGGCGCGGTCGAGGCGGCGCAGGCTGAGCCAGATCAGTGCGACGTCGATCAGGTAGAAGGCGTAGATCGCGGTGCGGCCGAGCCAGTCGCAGTCGCGCGCGTGGAAGGGCGACTGGAGGTAGCAGCCGGGCAGGCTGAAGGTGTCGAGGAAGACGAACGAGAGCGGCGGGTAGATCGTCCGCCACACGTCGTAGGCGCCCGGGTTGTTGGCCCAATATGCCGTGTTGAACCAGTCCATGAAGGTGTCGTTGGTGTCGAACACGAAGGGCTGCGGGAGATAGCCGGTGCGCTGGAAGAAGGCCGCGCTTGCGGCGAGGCTCGCCAGCACGGCGGCGGCGAGGAGGATCTCGGGGAGCAGGCGAAGGCGGCCGGTCACGGGAAGTTGATCCGCTCGGCCTCGATCACCAGGGGGACGTTGCGTGTGCGCTCCGAGATCAGGCGGACCTGCTCGCCGATCAGGCCGAGGAAGAGGAGCAGGACGGCGAACATGCCGGTGACGGCAGTTGCCGCGAGCAAAGCGAGGCCGGGGCCGCCGAGCAGGGCTGCGACGAGCGCGGCGAGGAGCAGGACGAGCGCGGCGGCGCCGGCCCAGAAGGACAGGATGATGGGGAGGCGCAGGAGCGACTTGGCCGAGCCGGCGAGGCCGGAGAGCGCGAAGGAGAAGAGCGCGGCGAAGTCGTTCTTGCTCTCCCCGGCGGCGCGCTCGGGGCGGTCGAAGGGGACGACGGCGAGGCGGAAGCCGCTCTCCACGAGCATCGCGCGGAAGAAGGGCTCCGGCTCGTTCCAGCGGGCGAGCGTATCGACCACCTGGCGGTCGAACAGGCCGAAGCCGGTGGCGCCGGGAACGACGGGCGTGTCGCCATAACGGGCGAGGAAGCGATAGCCGTGCCTGCGTGCCTGGCCGAGCAGCCAGGAGGTGCGCTCCGAATGGCGCTGGGCGAGGACGATCTGGGCGCCGGCGCGCCACTGGCGGACGAACTCGCCGATCATCGCCGGGGGGTCCTGGAAGTCGGCGCACATGCCGATCACCGCCTCGCCCGCGGCCTGGTAGATGGCATAGGTCGGCGAGCGCATCTGGCCGTAGTTGCGGTTGTTGAGGATCGCACGGACGCGGGGATCGGCGGCGCAGAGCTCGCGCATGAGATCGCGGGTGCCGTCGGTCGAGTTGTTGTCGATCAGGATGATCTCGTGGCTCGCGACGTGACGCTGCGCCTCGGCAGTCACGGCGGCGACGATGTTCAGGACATTCTCCGCCTCGTTGAAGCAGGGAATGACGATCGACAGCTCGGGGCGGTCATTCATGTGAGCGCCACAGGCGGATGCCGGTCGCGGGGGCGTAGACCTCGGTGAACAGCGCGAGGGCGATCACCAAAGCGAGCAAGGCAACGGCGGAGATGTTGAACTTGCGGTCGTCGTCGAGGCGCGGCGCCTCGATGATCTGGACGTCGGTCGCGGTCTCGGCGGCAAGGGTCTCGACCGCGACTTCCTCCGAAGCGCGGGCGTAGACTTCGTACAGCGCCTGGGCGAAGCGATAGTCGCGATAGCGGTTGAGATACTCGCCCGAGACTTCGGTGAGGCCGGCGACGTTGGGGCCGGCGGGGCCGGTATCGGGGCGGGCGCTCCGGGCGATCTGGGCGCGCAGCTGCGAGACTTCGGAGCGGGCCGCCATCAGCTGCGGGTTCTCGGGGCCCTGGAACTGCTCGAGCGTGCTCAATTCGACCAGCTTGGCCTGGAGCTGGGCCTCGAGCCCGGCGCGCAGCGACAAAGCGGAGCCGAGCTGGGCTTCGGGCGCGGCGAGGTTGTTGCGACGGCGGAACTCGCCGAGCGCGCCTTCGGCCCTGACCACGCGGCCGGCGGCTTCCTTGAAGCGGCGCTGGACCACCGCCTGCTTGCGCCGCACGCGATCCTCGCCGAGCGCGGTCAGTCGGTCGCTGATCGCGCGGACATAGGTTTCGGCAAGCTTCTGCGCGAAGGCGGAATCGTGGGTGCGCACCTCGACCTCGACGATGCCACCGGTGAGCGAGTGGATGTCCACTCGCTTGCCGAGCGCGAGGCGCGCCTTCTCGATATTGGGGTAGCCCTCCTCGCCGACCAGCTTGAGGCGCTGGATCACGGCGTCGGTGACCTCGGTCCCGCGGCCCACGGCGAGGTAGAAGTCGACCGGCGTCTTGGCGCCGCCCAGCAACGCGGCAAAGCCCTGGAGCCCGCCGCCCGCGGCGTTGGTCATCGAGCCGAGGCCGATGCTGCCCGCGTCCTGCGGCACGACCTTGGCGCGCGCGACATAGGGCCGCGGGACCACGCAGAGGACGAGCAGGACCAGCGCGACCAGCGCGTAGGCGAGGCGGCGGCGGCGCGGATCGCCGATCCACGCGAGGGTCTGTTGCATCCGCATCAGTCGACGATCGATGCGATCGACGCGGCGCCGACCAGCCCGCCGAACAGGCTGCCGGTGATGTCGCGCAGCCGCGCCCAGAACTCGCCGCGATTGGCCTCGATCGGGACGTAGATCAGGTCGCCGGGCAGCGCCGGCGCGCGCAGCACGCGCTTGCCGTCGGACAGCACGGTGCCGTTGGCGCGGACGACGAAGATCTCCTTCTTGTCGCCGAGCTTCTGTACCCCGCCCGCGAAGGTCACATAATCGCCGATCGTTCCGCCCGAGCGATAGGCGAAGGACGCCGGGCTCGGCACCGCGCCGAACACGCCGACCGTCACCGGACGCGGGGGCACATGGATCGTGTCGTTATTCTCGAGGATCAGGTCGCTCGGGAGCGTGGCGGCGTCGACCGGCAGATTGAAGACGAGACGGCCGGTGGGCTCGCGCTTGCGCAGCTGGTCGACCACCGAGTCGACCAAAGCGAGGTTCGACGGCTGGATCAGCTGCGAGCGGTTGACCGAAGTGACCGGCTGGGCGGTGAGCTGCAGCTCGACATCGTCGATCGCGCGATCGAAGCTCTCGCGCTGCTGGCGCTTGACGCTCTCGCGCGTAATGACGCTGGCATAGGGGAAGGCCTCGGGCGTGAGCCCGCCCGCGGCGGAGACCACATCGGCGAGACGTGTGCCGGGCTTGAAATAATAGCGGCCGGGCTTGGCCACCTCGCCGCTGATCGTCACCAGCACCGACTGCTGGCCGGTCGGCCGCGCGAGATCGATGTTGGAGAGCACGCGCACGACATCGCCGCGCTGCGCCTTGCGCACTCGGGCTTCCGCGGCGCTGACCTCGGTCCAGCCGGTCGCGGAGCGGCCGAGCGAGTCGAGCATCATCAGCCGCGTGCCGTCGGCGATCGTGCTGATCCCGCCGGCATAGAGGAGCACGTCGGACAGCGTCTCGTCGGGCGCGATCTCGAAGATCGCCTCGCGGTTGACGCTGCCGATCACCGCGACCTGGTCGCCCGCGGGCGCGACATAGAGCACGTCGCCATTCTGCAGCACCGCGTCGCCGCTGCGGTCGCCGCGCAGGAGCAGGTCGTAGAGATCGAAGTCCGAGACCAGCTTGCCGTCGCGGCGCAGCTGGATCGAGCGGAAGCTGCCGCCTTCCGAGGGACCGCCCGCGGCGAGCACCGCGTTGACCAGGGTCGAGAGGCTGCCGACATTGTACGCGCCGGGCCTGGCGGCGAAGCCGGTGACGTAGACGGTGACGCCGCGCAGCTTCGCCACCGCGACCTCGAGCGCGAAGCCGCGATACTGGCGCGACACCTGGCGCTCGATCACGGCATGGACGTCGCCATAGCGCACCCCGCCGACGCGGATCGCGCCGACACGGGGGATGAAGATGCGGCCCTCGGGGTCGATCGTCAGCCGCAGGCCGGACGCCTGCACCGATCCGGTGAGGCCGAGCAGCAGCTCGTCGCCGGGGTTCAGCCGATAGTCGGGCGGCACCGCCGCGACCGGCGAGACCGCGAAGCCCTTGGCCTCGGGCAGCAGCAGCTCGGTGCCGAAGCGGCGCAGCGGCTTGCCGGCGACGGTCGAGACGAAGCGCTCATAGTCGTTGGCGGCGCGCGGTGCGGGCGGCTTGCTTCTCGCCTCCGCGTCGGGCGCGGAGGGTTCGACCGGGGGCGCCTCGATCGTCTGCGGGCGGAACGGCACGATTTCGGCCGGCGGAACGGCGACTTGCGCGCCGCCGCTCACCGGAGCGTCAGTCCCCTGCCCTCCCGGCGCGACGGGCGAGGCGAGCTGGGCGAAGGCGGGTGCCGACAAGAACAGGGCGGCGGCCGAAGCCACGACAAATGCAACACGGTTCGATCCTCCCCCGCCAGGGGGAGGTGTCAGCCGCAGGCTGACGGAGGGGGCGGACGCGATAACGCCGGTTGGGAGTCCTCCCCCTCCGTCACGCTTCGCGTGCCACCTCCCCCTGGCGGGGGAGGATTGGAAAGCCATCGAACGCCGACACACCTTGGAACGAAATTTCATGCCGCACGGGTTTCCATGTCGATGAGCGCGCCGCCGGGGACGAGGAGCAGCTCGGCGGCGGCGTCCCAATGCCACGCATCAGCCGCCACGAGCAGGCCGGCGCCATCGCCGCCGACGCGATACGGCTCACGGTTCCAATGCGTGGCGTGGCCGCCGGCTTCGGTCAGGAACAGCACGCCGGACGCGTGATCCCAGGGCAGGATGCGCTGGAACAAGGCGACGTCGTTGCTGCCGAAGACGAGGCGCGGATAGCTTTCGGCGGCAACGACTTCGCCTTGTTCCAGC
>NZ_JBCNMA010000043.1:0-24389 GCF_039595165.1 Sphingomonas sp. | reverse complement strand
GGACCGCAGGCCGCCATGTTGGCGGCCTGCGGTCCCACCACCATGCCCAATCGCGGGATCGAATCGGTCAACCAGCCGGTCGTCTCGCGCACCGACTATGTGTTCGACGCCGCGACCGACGGCGCCGGCTTCGCCCCGGGCGAGCGCGAGCGCGTCGCCGGCTGGCTGTCCTCGCTGCGCCTCGCTTATGGCGACCGCGTCTATGTCGACGATCCGGCGAACACCGGCGCGCGCAGCGAAGTGGCGGCCGAAGCCAATCGCTACGGCATCATGCTCTCCGGTCCCGCCCCGGTCACGCCGGGCGCGATCGCGCCGGGCACGGTGCGCGTGATCGTCAGCCGCATGCAGGCGAGCGTCCCCGGCTGTCCCGACTGGTCGCGCGCGCAGCAGCCCGAGACCGACAATGCCACCACCTCCAATTTCGGCTGCGCGGTCAACGGCAACCTCGCGGCGATGGTCGCGCGGCCCGAGGACCTGGTCCGCGGCCAGCCCGGCGCCGAGACCGCCGATACCGCCACCAACTTCAAGGCGATCGACGCGCTGCGCAAGGCGCAGCCGACCGGCGGCGGCGGCACCAACGTGAAGAGCGAGAGCACGGGAGGCGGCAAGTGAACGCACCATTCACCCCCGCCCGCGCCGCGCATCGCGAGCCGTTCGTCGCGTTCGTCTGCGACGAGACGACGGCCGAAGCGCTGCGCCCGATCGCGATCGAGCAGGGCTGGAACCCCGAGAAGGTCAACAAGGGCGGACTGCGCAACGCGGTGCAGACGCTGTCGGTCTCGGCCAGCCCCAACGTGCTGTTCGTCGATCTCTCCGAAAGCGGCGATCCGCTCAACGACATCAACGCGCTCGCCGAAGTGTGCGAGCCGGGCACGGTGGTGATCGCCGCCGGCCAGGTCAACGACGTCCGCCTGTATCGCGACCTCGTCGCCTCGGGCATCCAGGACTATCTGCTCAAGCCGCTCAACCCGGACATGCTGCGCGAGGCGTTCGTGCAGGCGCAGACGGTGCTCAACGCGCCCAAGGTCGCCGAACCGGGATCGGACCGGCCCCATTGCGCGGTCGCCGTGATCGGCACGCGCGGTGGCGTCGGCGCCTCGACGCTCGCCACCTCGCTGTCGTGGCTGCTGAGCGAGAAGGCCGGCCGCACCACCGCGCTGCTCGACCTCGACGTGCATTTCGGCACCGGCGCGCTCGCGCTCGACCTCGAGCCGGGACGCGGCCTCACCGACGCGATCGAGAATCCGAGCCGCATCGACGGGCTGTTCATCGAGCGTGCGATGGTCAAGGCTTCCGAGCGCCTCGCGGTGCTCTCGGCCGAAGCGCCGATCAATTCGCCGGTGATGACCGACGGCGCGGCCTTCTTCCAGCTGCAGGAGGAGATCCGCAGCGCATTCGAATGCACCGTGGTCGACCTGCCGCGCACCATGCTGGTCAACTATCCGCATCTGATCAGCGACGTTCAGGTCGCGGTGCTGGTGACCGAGCTGACGCTGGCCGCGGCGCGCGATGCGATCCGCATCCTCAGCTGGTTCAAGTCGAACGCGCCGCACACGCAGATGATCGTGGTCGCCAACCGCGTTCCCGCGGGCGGGCAGCTCGAGATCAGCCGCAAGGACTTCGAGGGCTCGATCGAGCGGCGCATCGACTATCTGATCCCCTACGAGCCCAAGACCGCGGTCCAGGCGGCCAAGCTCGGCAAGCCGCTCGCCGAGGCCGGCAAGGGCGTCAAGGGGCTCGCCCCGCTGTCGGAGATCGCGGATCGGGTCGTCTGCTATACCGACGCCGCCGCGGAGGACACCGAGAGCAAGGGCTTGAAGGGCGGCAAGGGCGCCAAGGCCGCGGGAGACAAGGGCGGCTCGCTGCTCGGCAAGCTCTCCGGCATCTCGATCAAGCTGCAGAAGAAGAAGTAACGGGCCGGCGCCCCGCCGGTCCCAGGGTTCGGAGTCGTTGCGAGCATGGACATGCTGCCGTTGATGCTGCTGGCGGGAGGCGCCTTCATGGTGCTGGCGCTGCTCGTTCTCGCCTTTGCCGGACCGTCGGCGGAGAAGGCGGGCGCGCGGCGGCTGACCTCGCTGCGCGACCGGCACACCGGCGTCGGCAGCAGCGGCGCGGTCGAGGCGCAGCTGCGCAAGATCTCGACCGCGCGCGCCAGCAACATGGACAAGGCGGCGGCACGCTTCCTTCCCAACCCGGCATTGCTCGGCAAGCGGTTGGCGATGACCGGCAAGGGCTGGACGGTGGGGCAATATGGCCTGGCGACGCTCGGTCTGGCCCTAGTGGTCACCGCGGCGATGTGGTTCCAGGGCCTGCCGATCCTGCTCGCGCTGCTCGCCGGGCTCGCCGTCGGCGTGGGACTGCCGCACATGGTGGTCGGCTTCTTCATCTCGAAGCGGATCAACGCGTTCAACGCCAAGTTCCCCGACGCGATCGAGCTGCTGGTGCGCGGCCTGCGCTCGGGCCTGCCGATCACCGAGACGATGGGCGTGGTCGGCGCCGAGGTCGAAGGGCCGGTCGGCGAGGAATTCCGCGCCATCTCCGACAAGATGAAGATCGGCCGCACGCTCGACCAGGCGCTGCAGGAGACCGCGGACCGGCTCGGCACGCCCGAGTTCCAGTTCTTCACCATCACCATCGCGATCCAGCGCGAGACCGGCGGCAACCTCGCCGAGACGCTCGCCAACCTCGCCGACGTGCTGCGCAAGCGCGGGCAGATGAAGCTCAAGATCCGCGCGATGTCGTCCGAATCGAAGGCGTCGGCCTACATCATCGGCTCGCTGCCCTTCATCGTGTTCGTGCTGATCTGGTTCATCAGCGGCGAATACATGCAGAAATTCTTCACCGACGAGCGGCTGATGGTGGCCGGCGGCGGCGGGATCGTCTGGATGGGCCTTGGTGCGTTCATCATGGCCAAGATGATCAGCTTCGAGATCTGATGCCATGATGAGCAGCTCCACCGGCCCAACCCTTCTCGGCGTCGACATCATCTATGTCGCGACCCTGCTCGCCGGCGTCGCGGCGTTCTGCGTGCTCGTCGCCATCTATGCCGCGACCACGGTGCGCGACCCGATGGCGAAGCGCGTCAAGGCGCTCAACGAGCGGCGCGAGCAGTTGAAGGCCGGCATCAGCGCCTCGACCAGCAAGCGCCGCGCGAAGCTCGTCCGCCAGAACGACACCACCGACAGGCTCCGCTCCTTCCTGTCCTCGCTCAAGGTGCTGCAGGACGAGCAGGTCAAGGTCGCGCAGCGCAAGCTGCTCCAGGCCGGCATCCGCTCGAAGGACTATGCCTATGCCGTGATCTTCGGCCGCATGGTGCTGCCGATCGTCGTCGGCGGTCTCATGGTGTTCCTCGTCTACGGCACCGACTTGTTCGCCGACTGGTCGGCGATCAAGGCCTATGGCCTGGTCGCGGGCAGCTTCATCGCGGCCTATAAGGGGCCCGACATCTACCTCAAGAACAAGATCGACAAGCGCAGCGCGGCGATCCGCAAGGGCGTTCCCGACGCGCTCGACCTGCTGGTGATCTGCGCCGAGGCGGGCCTCACCGTCGACGCCGCGTTCGGCCGCGTCGCCAAGGAGCTGGGCAAGGCCTATCCCGAGCTGGGCGAGGAATTCTCGCTGACCGCGATCGAGCTCGGCTTCCTCACCGACCGCCGCCAGGCGTTCGAGAACATGGCGACGCGCATCGACCTCGATTCGATCCGCGGCGTGGTCACCACGATGATCCAGACCGAGAAATACGGCACCCCGCTCGCTTCGGCGCTGCGCGTGCTCTCGGCCGAGTTCCGCAACGAGCGCATGATGCGCGCCGAGGAAAAGGCCGCGCGCCTGCCCGCGATCATGACCGTGCCGCTGATCCTGTTCATCCTGCCGGTGCTGTTCGTCGTGATCCTCGGCCCTGCCGCCTGCTCGATCAACGACGCGCTGATGAGCGGCTGAGGCCGTACCCCGGACGCCCCACTGGCGCCGGCCGGCGTCGCTGGCTAAATTGTTACGGTTGCTGCCAGAAAGGCTCGTCGATGCCGTTCACATCGCCCCTTGGCTGGGTCCTGCTCGCCGCCGCGCTGCTCGCCGGCTGGCTGTTCGGGATCGCCTTCAGTCCGCAGAGCCACCAGCTGCGCAAGCGCTTCCGCGAGCGCGAGGTGATCATCGCCAAGTACAAGCGCGAGATGGAGAAGGCGCTGGTCAAGGCGCGCCAACGGATCCGCCAGCTCGAGCGGGAGCGCGACGGCGTGGCGGATGAAGCCGCTGCGCCGCAGCCGGAAACCGAGGACGCGGACGCCGGTCCGAAAGACTAGCGCGCTTTGCTCAAGCCTCCCCCGCCAGGGAGAGGATCAGCGTTGCGCCACGGCGCCGGTCACCAGCACCGCGCGGTAATTCTCGATTACCTCGGCGAGCGGACGGCCCTGCCCGTCGACCACCAGCGCGCGGTGGCGCAGGATCGTCGCCGGCGCCTCGCCCTCGCCGTCCCACAGGACCCGCGTCGAGACCGTCCGGCGGCTCGGCGACAGCGGCAGGATCACGCGGCCGAACGGCACGTCGCTGGTCTCCAGCGCCGCGTTCATCTCGGCCGTCAGGCGGCTGGCGACGTACCAGTTGAGCGCCTCCGACAGCACCTGCGCGCCGCACATCAGATAAACGCGGCGATAGCCCAGCCGCTCGCCCGCCGCGTCGAGCCGGCGCCGCGCAGCCGCCTCGCCCGCCACGAGCCGGTCGCGGCGCACCTGCGCGTGCACGCGCGGGCCATCGGCAAGGCCCAGCGCCGCGCAGCGCGCCTCGAGCACTTCGGTGGCGGTGCGGCCATTCAGGAGTTCGGCGTTGAGGCGGTCGACGGGATTCATTTCAAGGCGTGCATTCAGGACTGTCGCGCCCGCCATCGCCGCCACGCCGGTCACCTGCTCTTGAGCGCCGCCTGCGCCGCGGCCAGCCGCGCGATCGGCACGCGATAGGGCGATGCCGACACATAGTCGAGCCCCGTCGCCTCGCAGAACGCGATCGAGGCGGGATCGCCGCCATGCTCGCCGCAGATGCCGAGCTTGATGTCGGGCCGCGTCGCCCGCCCGCGCTCGGCCGCCAGGCTGATCAGCTCGCCCACCCCCTCGACGTCGATCGAGACGAACGGGTCGCGGGCATAGATGCCCTTCTCGACATAAGTCGTCAGGAACCGGCCGGCATCGTCGCGGCTGACGCCGAGCGTAGTCTGGGTCAGGTCGTTGGTGCCGAACGAGAAGAACGCCCCCACCTCGGCGATCTCGCCCGCGCGCAACGCCGCGCGCGGCAGCTCGATCATCGTGCCGACGAGATAGTCGATCGTGCGGCCCTTCTCGGCGAACACCGCCTGGGCGGCCTTGTCGACCACCGCCTTCATCAGCTCGAGCTCGCGCTTGGTCGCGACCAGCGGGATCATCACCTCGGGCACCGGCGCGGCCCCTGATTTCTCCGCCACCTCGCACGCCGCCTCGAAGATCGCGCGCGCCTGCATCTCGTAGATCTCGGGATAGGTCACGCCGAGGCGGCAGCCGCGATGGCCGAGCATCGGGTTGAACTCGTGCAACTCGGCGGCGCGGCGGCGCAGCGTCTCCACGTCGAGCCCGGCGGCCTGCGCCACCTCGGCGAACTCGGCCTCCTCGTGCGGCAGGAACTCGTGCAGCGGCGGGTCGAGCAGGCGGATCGTGCAGGGCAGCCCCGCCATCACCTCGAAGATCTCGGCAAAGTCCTTGCGCTGCTCGGGCAGAAGCTTGTCGAGCGCGGCGCGGCGGCCCTTCTCGCTGTCCGCCAGGATCATCTGGCGCACCGCGGTGATCCGCGCCGCGTCGAAGAACATGTGCTCGGTGCGGCAGAGGCCAATGCCCTCCGCCCCGAACTCGCGCGCGGTGCGGCAGTCGAGCGGGGTCTCGGCGTTGGTGCGCACCTTGAGGCGCCGCACCCCGTCGGCCCATTCCATCAGCGTGCCGAAGTCGCCGGCGAGCTCGGGCTGGATCGTCGGCACCTCGCCCACCATCACCTCGCCGGTCGAGCCGTCGATCGTGACGATCTCGCCTTCCCTCACCTCGCGGGTGCCGACTCGCATGACGCCCTCGGCGCCCTTGATCGACAGCGTCCCCGCGCCCGAGACGCACGGGCGGCCCATGCCGCGCGCGACCACCGCGGCGTGGCTGGTCATCCCGCCACGCGCGGTCAGGATGCCCTTCGCGGCATGCATGCCGTGGATGTCCTCGGGGCTGGTCTCGACGCGGACGAGGATCACCGCCTCGCCATTCGCCGCCGCGCGCTCGGCGGTGTCGGCGTCGAACACCACCTTGCCCGACGCCGCGCCGGGCGAGGCGGGCAGTCCCTTGGTCAGCACGTCGCGCGGCGCTTGCGGGTCGAGCGTCGGGTGGAGCAGCTGGTCGAGCGCCGCCGGATCGACCCGCGCGATCGCTTCCTCGCGCGTGATCAGCCCCTCATTGGCCATGTCGACCGCGATCTTGAGCGCGGCCTTGGCGGTGCGCTTGCCCGAGCGCGTCTGCAGCATCCACAATTTGCCCTGCTGCACCGTGAACTCGATGTCCTGCATGTCGCGATAGTGGCGCTCGAGCAGGTCGAAGACGCGGGCGAGTTCGGCATAGGTCTCGGGCATCGCCTCTTCCATCGAGAGCGGCTTGGCCCCCGCCGCCTCGCGCGCGGTCCTGGTCAGATATTGCGGCGTGCGGATGCCGGCGACGACGTCCTCGCCCTGTGCGTTGATCAGGAACTCGCCATAATAGGCGTTCTCGCCGGTCGAGGGGTCGCGGGTGAAGGCGACGCCGGTGGCCGACGTGTCGCCCATGTTGCCGAACACCATCGCCTGCACGTTGACCGCGGTGCCCCAGTCGCCGGGAATGTCGTTGAGGCGGCGATAGACCTTGGCGCGCTCCGACTGCCACGATCCGAACACCGCGCCGATCGCGCCCCACAATTGGTCGTGCACGTCCTGCGGGAAGGCCTTGCCGTCCCACAATTCGACCACCAGCGCCTTGTACTCGGCGACCAGTCCCTGCCAGTCCTTGGCGGTCATCTCGGTGTCGAGGAAATAGCCGCGATCTTCCTTGGCGATCTCGAGCGCTTCCTCGAACCGGCCATGGTCGAGCCCGAGCACCACGTCCGAATACATCTGGATGAAGCGGCGATAGCTGTCCCACGCGAAACGCTCGTCGCCGCTGGTCGCGGCCAGCCCCTGCACCGTGTCGTCGTTGAGCCCGAGGTTGAGGACGGTGTCCATCATCCCCGGCATCGACACCCGCGCCCCCGAACGGACCGAGACCAGCAGCGGATCGGCGGCGTCGCCGAACTTCTTGCCGGTCACCGCCTCGATATGCGCCACGCCGTTCGCGACTTCGGCCTTCAGGCTGTCGGGGAAGCTTTCGCCCTGCTCGTAATAGAGCGCGCAGACCGGCGTGGAGATGGTGAAGCCCGGGGGCACCGGCAGGCCGATGCCGGCCATGCCGTCGAGGTTCGCGCCCTTGCCGCCGAGCAGGTTCTTGTCCTGCTTGCCGCCGTCGTCGACGTTGCCGCCGAAGCGATACACATAGCGAGTCATTCCATCCCCTTCGCTGACGCCCTCCCCGGCGCTTTCGCCGCGCCTACCGCAGGTGCGAACGGTGCGAAAGGGCTTGTCCAGCGGTGTCAGCGAACAGAATTGCTTAGGCCTGACAAAAGCGGACAGGCTTTCCGGGTGCGGAAGTCAAAAGCGCGTGTGAGGCGGCCCTTCAATCCTCCCCCGCCAGGGGGAGGTGGCAGGCGCAGCCTGACGGAGGGGGAGGATACCGAAGCAATCGTTGGGGAGTCTGCCCCCTCCGACGCCTTCGGCGCCGCCTCCCCCTGGCGGGGGAGGATCGCCTGCCCTCAGCCCTCGATCTTCCCGAAATCAGCGACCCGGTGCACCGCATCGCGCATCCGCGCGAGCAGCGCGAGCCGGGACTCGCGCTTGGCCGGATCGGCATCGTTGACCGTGACGTCGGCGAAGAACGCGTCGATCGGCGCGCGCAGCGTGGCGAGCGCGGCCATCGCCGCCTCGAACCGCTCGGACTCGACCGCGGCGGCGGCCTTGGGCTCGGCATCGTCGAGCGCCGCGATCAGCGCGGCCTCGGCAGGTTCGGGCGCATAGGAAAGCTCCACCCGGCCAACGCCCGCCCCACTCCCATCGTCACCCCGGCCTTGAGCCGGGGCGGGGCCGCCTTCACCGCCGCCAGAGAAGCCCTGTCCCGGCTCAAGGCCGGGATGACGGGTAGGGGCAGCGTACCCCTCCTTCTTGAGGATATTCGCCGCCCGCTTGTACCCGGCGAGCAGGTTCGCCCCGTCGTCGGTCGCCATGAACGCCTGCAGCGCATGCACGCGCGCGAGCAGCCGGACGAGATCGTCCTCCCCGCCCAGCGCGAACACCGCGTCGATCAGGTCGTGGCGGACCCCCGCCTCGCGCTGCTGGACCTTGAGGCGGTCGGCGAAGAAGTCGAGGAGTTCGGTCGGATCCAGATCGGGTCCGACGGCCCCTTCCTCACCGGGCGCGCCGAGACCGAGCACCGCCTGGGCGAATACCCGTTTGAGATCGATGCGCGTTCCGTTGACGAGGATCGTCTGGATCGTCTGCAGCGCGGCGCGGCGCAGCGCGAACGGATCCTTCGAGCCAGTCGGACGAATGCCCTGCGCAAAGAAGGCAGCGAGCGAATCGATACGATCGGCCAGCGCGACGCAGGCCGCGATGCAGCCCTCGACCGCCGCAACATATTGCTGGTTCAAGGCAGCGACGATGCCGGGCTTTTCGCCCGCCGCCTCGGCATAATAGCCGCCCATGATGCCTTGCAGCTCGGGGAACTCGCCGACCATGCCGGTTGTCAGGTCCGCCTTCGCGAGCAAGCCGGCGCGGCGCGCGGTCGCCGGATCGCGCTCGGGAAAATAATGGGTGCAGATGAACTCGGCCAGCGCGGCGATCCGTTCGGCCTTGGCGCGCAGCGTGCCCATGCCCTCGTAGAACAGCATCGATTCGAGCTGCGGCAAGCGGTTCTCCAGCGGAACCTTCAAGTCCGTCTCGTAGAAGAACCGCGCATCGCTCAGCCGCGCCGCCAGCACCTTCTGGTTGCCCTCGACGATCTTCGCCCCGCCATCGGCCGCGTCGATGTTCGCGGTGCACACGAACGCGTTGGCGAGCTTCCCCGCCGCATCCTGGCACACGAAATACTTCTGGTTCACCCGCGCCGTCAGCTGGATCACCTCGGGCGGCACGTCGAGGAACGCCTCGTCGAAGCGGCCGAGCAGCGGCACCGGCCACTCGGTGAGGCCGGCATTCTCGACCAGCAGCCCCTCGTCCTCGATCAGCGTGAGGCCGGCCTTCTGCGCCGCCATCTTGGCGCCGAGCGCGATGATGTTGCGGCGCTCGGCCTGGTCGACCACGACATGGCAGGCGCGCAATTTCTCGACATAGTCCGCCGCCGAGCCGATCGTGATCACGCCCGGATGATGGAAGCGATGCCCCACCGTCGCCGCGCCCGAGCGCACGCCGTCGATCAGCCCGTCGATCACGCGCTCGCCGAAGATCGCGACGATGCCCTGCAGCGGGCGCACCCAGCGCAGGCTTTCGGTCGACAGCGACTCCGCGCCCCAGCGCATCGACTTGGGCCAGGCGAAGGTGCGGATGACGAGCGAGATCGTCTCGGTCAGCACATTACAGGTATCGCGGCCGGGACGATCGAAGATCGCGAAATAGACCCCGTCGCGCTCGACCAGGTCGCCGCGCTTGAGGCGGTTCTTGTTGAGGAACCCGTCGATGGCGACGTCCGGCGCGCCGACGCGCGGGCCCTTGATCTCCTCCGACACGGCATCGGTCTGGTCGGGCAGGCCCTTCAGGATCAACGCGAGCCGGCGCGGCGTGGCGTAGGTGACGACGTCGGTCGCCTTGAGGCCGGCCTTGTCCAGCTCGCTGGTGAACAGACGGGCCAAATCCTCCCTCGCGCGATCCTGCATCCGCGCGGGGATTTCTTCGGAGCGGAGTTCGAGGAGGAAGTCGGTCATAGGATTGGTTCACGCGATGGCGCGATGGCGCGAAGAGAAGAGTTGGTTCGCGCAGAGACGCGGAGACGCGGAGAGGTGGCGCTGCCGCGCAGCGGCTTGCTCAGCTCATGGGTCCCGCGCGCTGCAACGGTGGAATTTTGAAGGCGCTTCGCGCAAAGAACAGGCATCTCCGCGCCTTCGCGCCTTCGCGTGAACCCGATCATCACGCGCTCCACCCGTTCTTCTCCATCCACGCCGCGCACGATCCCTTCGCCAGGTCGCGCACCCGCCCGATATAGGCCTGCCGCTCGGCGACCGAGATCACGCCGCGGGCGTTGAGCAGGTTGAAGATATGGCTCGCCTCGATCGCCTGCTCGTACGCCGGGATCGGCAGCCCCGCGCCAAGGCAGTTCTCGCATTCGGCCGCGGCCTTGCGGAACAGGTCGAACAAAGTCTCGGTATCGGCGATCTCGAAGTTCCACTTCGACATCTGCTTCTCGTTCTCGAGGAACACGTCGCCATAGGTGAAGCCGGGCTTGCCATCCTGCGCGTCGTTGAACGCGAGGTCGTACACGCTGTCCTTGTTCTGGATGTACATCGCCAGCCGCTCGAGCCCGTAGGTGAGCTCGCCCGACACCGGCTTGCAGTCGAAGCCGCCCATCTGCTGGAAATAGGTGAACTGGGTCACCTCCATCCCGTCGCACCACACTTCCCAGCCAAGGCCCCAGGCGCCGAGCGTCGGACTTTCCCAGTCGTCCTCGACGAAGCGGATGTCGTGCCGGGTGAAATCGATCCCGATCGCGGCGAGCGAGCCGAGGTACAGCTCCTGCAGGTCCGGCGGCGAAGGCTTCAGGATCACCTGATACTGGTAGTAATGCTGCAGCCGGTTGGGGTTCTCGCCATAGCGGCCATCCGTGGGCCGGCGGCACGGCTGCACGAACGCCGCGTTCCACGGGTCCGGCCCCAGCGCGCGCAGCGTCGTCGCGGTGTGGAACGTCCCCGCGCCCATGCGCATGTCATAGGGCTGGAGGATCAGGCAGCCCCGCTGGCTCCAGTAGTCATGGAGCTTGAGGATCATGCCCTGGAAGCTGAGCGGCGTGGTCATATGGGCCCGCGCTTTGGCGCAGGGGTGCGGCAGGGTCAACAGCGCGCGCTGGTTAACCGCGCGGTGGTTGACGGCGCCGCCGGGGATCGGCTTGGAAGCGGGGGATGCTCAAGCCTGCCTTTCCCGCCCTCGCCGCTCTCCTGCTCTCCGGTTGCTCGATCCTCGGCAGCGACGCCGATCCGGCGCTGTGGGTGGTCAGGGATGCGGACACCACCGTCTACCTGTTCGGCACGGTGCATGTGCTGAAGCCCGGCATGCGCTGGTTCGACGAGGGCGTGCGCGAGGCGTTCGACGCGAGCGACGAGGTGGTGCTCGAGATCGCCAGGCCCGATCCGCAGGCGATCGCGGCCTTGACCGCGCAGCTCGGCACGCGCGGCGGCCCGCCCTTCGCGCCTGAGGTCGACGCGGCGGCGCGGAAGCTCGGCATGGCCAAGGGCGAGATCGACCGGATGGAGCCGTGGCTCGCTGCGCTGACCTTGAGCCAGCTCGCGGTGGCGAAGGCGGGCTACGGCACCGAGGACGGAGTCGAGGCGGCGCTGTCGAGCGCGGCCGAGCGCGCCGGCAAGCCGGTCAAGGCGCTCGAATCGGTGCGTGCGCAGCTGATGATGTTCGACGGCCTGTCCGGCGCGGCGCAGAGCGCGATGCTCGACGCGACGGTCAAGGAAGTTCCCGAGGCGGGCAAGCGGCTCGAGCGCTTCGTCACCGCCTGGGGCGCGGGCGATGCCGAGACGGTGGGCGCGGAGATGAACCGGGTCGCCGAGGCCTCGCCCGAGGTCGCCGACGCGCTGGTGGCGCGGCGCAACGCGCGCTGGGCGAACTGGGTCGCGGCGCGGATGAGCCGGCCCGGCACGGTGTTCGTCGCGGTCGGCGCGGGGCATCTCGCCGGCAAGGGCAGCGTCCAGGCCCTGCTCTCGGAGAAGGGGCTGAAGGCCGAGCGGGTGGCGTATTGAACCGATAATCCTCCCCCGCCAGGGGGAGGTGGCGCCGAAGGCGACGGAGGGGGCGGATTCCAGAACGCTGGCGGCGGACTTCCTCCCCCTCCGTCACGCTGCGCATGCCACCGCCCCCTGGCGGGGAGGATTGAGTTGCTTTCTCCCCCACCCTCCCCTATAGGCGCGCGCTTCCGGTCAGGGTCATCCCTGGAGGCCTGGCCGGGGTTGAACCACTTAGCGCATAGGAACGACACATGAGCGACACGCTTACGCTGTCGGCCGAGACGCGCGACCGGGTTGGCAAGGGAGCCTCCCGTGCGCTGCGTCGTAAAGGCCGCGTCCCCGCCGTGATCTACGGCAACAATCAGGAACCGCTGAGCATCCACCTTGAGGAGCGTGCGCTCGTCAAGGCGCTGCATACCGGCCACTTCTTCAACTCGGTCGTGATGATCGAGGGCGCCGGCGGCAAGCCGATCCGCACCCTGCCCAAGGACGCTGCGCTCGACGTCGTGACCGATCGTCCGGTCCATGTCGATTTCCTGCGCATTTCCGAGCATGCCAAGGTGACCGTGAACGTTCCCGTGGTGTTCGCCGATGAGGACGCCTCGCCGGGCCTCGAAAAGGGCGGCGTGCTCAACATCGTCCGCCACGAGCTCGAGCTGGTGTGCGACGCCTCGGAGATCCCGAGCGAGATCACCGTCTCGCTGAACGGCCTCGACGTCGGCGATTCGCTGCACATCTCGGCGGTGACCCTGCCCAAGGGCGTCGAGAGCGCGATCGACGATCGCGACTTCACCATCGCCACGATCGTCGCCCCGTCGGCGCTCAAGGCCGAGGAAGCCGAAGCCGCGGAAGCGGCCGAGGCCGAAGCGGCGGCTGACGAGGCCGCGGCCGAGGGCGATACCCCGGCCGACGAGGCCGCCGAGGGCGAGACCGCCGGTCCGACCGACGGCGAAGCCAAGGACGGCGAGTAAGCCTTTTCCCCTCACCGGGGATCGATTAGACGCCTCCGCACCCCGGTGCGGGGGCGTTCTTGTTTGAGTTACCGCACCAGCCCGCTCCCCCACCCGGCCACCCGACGGCAGTATCATATGGGTGGCCGGGTGGGGGAGCGGGCTGGTGCCGCTAGACGGAAAATGACGATGCAACTGTGGGTGGGACTTGGCAATCCGGGGCCGCAATATGCGATGAACCGGCACAATGTCGGCTTCATGGCGGCCGACGCGATCGCCGAGGTGCACGGCTTCACCCCGCCCGCGAAGAAATTCCAGGGCTGGCTGCAGGAAGGCCGCGTCGGCGGCGAGAAGATCCTGCTGCTCAAGCCCGCGACCTATATGAACGAAAGCGGGCGTGCGATCCGCGCCGCGCTCGACTTCTACAAGCTGGCGCCCGAGGACGTCACCGCGTTCCACGACGAGCTCGACCTCGCCCCGTTCAAGGTCAAGGTGAAGCGCGGCGGCGGCGCGGCGGGGCAGAACGGGATCCGCAGCACGATCAGCCATGTCGGGCCGGACTTCCGCCGCGTGCGCATCGGCATCGGCCATCCCGGGCACAAGGACCGCGTCACCGGCTACGTCCTCGGCAACTATTCCAAGGCCGAGATCGAGCCGCTCTCCGACCTGCTCGGCGCGATCGCGGCCGAGGCGGAGTGGCTCGCCAAAGGTGACGACGCGCGCTTCATGAGCGACGTCGCGCTGCGCCTGCATCAGACGCCGTAAGGGCGTCTTTTAGATTGCCGCACCGGCTCCGCTCCCCCCCCCGGCCACCCAACGCCAGTGTATTCTATGGGTGGCCGGGTGGGGGAGCGGGCCGGTGCGGCCTCCATTAAAAAGAAAAGGCCGGGCGAACCCGGCCTTCTCCAGATCGTCGTGAGGCGGGATCAGCCCTGGCGGCCGATCACCACGCCGACCGCGCGGTTGTCGGTGCCGGTGATCGCGAAGGTGATGCCGATCTCGGTCGCCTTCGGCCCATAGGCCAGGCCCTGGAAGGTGCCGCCCGCGGGGCTGCCCGGGCCGAAGCTGCCGGTGAACTGGTTGTTGCCCGCCGCGATCGCGCCGGTGCCGGTATAGGTGCCGTACGGCGTGCCGTCCTCCCGCGTCAGGTTGAGCGTCAGGTTGACCAGGCCCGTGGCATAGTTGAGCAGGACCGTCACGGTGCCGCCGAGCTTCTGCACGGTGCTCGCGCCGGCGCCGGGCGAGATCACCACGCGGCCGGCGATCCGCGCGATATAGCTGGAGCTGCCGGTGGTCGGCATGTCGCTGGGCACGGTGGGATAGCCGAAGGTGCCGTAGGTCACGCGCTTGGCGCCCGTCGTGCTGTCGCCGCGCCACCACGCGCCATAGCTGACATAGGGACGCGCCAGATTGACGTCGCTGGTGACCACGGTGGGCGTCATGGTGAGCGTGTTGTTGAGCAGCTCGAGCTGGGTGAACTGGCCCGGCGTGGTCGGCGCGGTGCTCTCGCGATAGACATATTCGGTGACCGTCGTCGCCGGCGCCACGAGCAGGTCGGCACCGGTGAAGCGCGATTCCTCGGTATTCTCGCGCACCACCACCTCGGTCGTCTGGCTGGTCGACGCGGTGCTCTGCAGCGCCAGGCGCACGCGGTTCGAGAAGCCGTCGGTGCCGGCGGTGCCGAGCGTGACCGGCCCCGCGGCGGGATCGCCGGTATAGCTCATCGCCGCGCTGACCGTGAACACCTCGGCCGCTGCCGTGAGCGGGAGGGTCGAGTAGCTGATCGGCGAGGGCGACGGGCTCGGCGTCGGAGTCGGCGAGGGCGTGGGCGTCGGATCGGGGTCGCCGCCGCCGCATCCGGCGACAGTCAGCGCCACGGCGGTGCTGGCGATCAGAATGGAACGGCGAATCATGCTTCGACTCCTGTTACTTGCCCATCTGCAAGGCGCCTCGCGCCTTTACCGCGGATGAACGGGCATGTGCCCGCAAGGGTTGCGTGCGTACTCCGGTAGCGTGACGGAGACGGAAACGAAAGACCGCAATTGGCCTCGGGCACTCGAGCGCCAGGCCCGCTTCCCGATCCTCCCCCGCCAGGGGAGGATTCCGGATCGCTACAGGCGCTCAGCCTCCCGTCGCCGCCATGATCTGCCGCAGCTCCTGGATCTTGCCCAGGCGCTCGGCCGGGCTGAGCTTGGCCATCGTGCCGGTGCCGAACTCGGCCGCGCTCTGGACGCAGGTCGCGAAGGTCGCCTGTCCCTGCGCGCGGTCGCCCTGGGCGAAACCGCTCGCGATCTGGTCGTTCGCCGCCCAGGCGAGATAGGTATCGAGATTGGCCTTGGACAGCTCGGGCTTGGGCGGTGCCGCGGGCACGACCTGGTCGCCGAGCTTGTTCGCGATCATCGTGCGGTAATAGGCCAGGAACGGCGCCGCGCCGCCGGTGATCGAGCGCGGCACCGGGCTGTCGAGGAACTTCTCCTGCCATTTGACCGCGGCGTAGCAGCGCGTGTTGAGCGCGAGCGCATCGTCGAGCAGCTTCGCCTTCTCGGCCGCCGCCGCCTTCGCCCTGGCCTCCGCCGCAGCCTTCTCCCTGGCCGCCTGGTCGCCGCAGCCGGCCAGCGCGACGAGCGCCAGCGGCGCCAGGATTGCGATGCGATTCATGGACTTCCTTCCTGTTTCAGGCGCTCGACTTTGCCGTCCGCAACGGGGGTGTCAACTGCAGCAGCTTGGCTGGCGACGTCGTTTGAAGCAGCCGGGCTGTTCCCCTGCGAAAGCAGGGGCCCAAGGTCCGGAGCGCATCGCTTGTGGCCCTGGCCCCCTGCTTTCGCAGGGGAACATCATCCAAATGGAAAGATGCCCTCAAACCGCGTCACCCCACGTCTTGCGCCACCGGCGCGGGCGTGCTGTGCGCAGGGGCATGACGATCCGCACCCTGTTCGCCACCCGCTTCTCGCAAACCGCGCTGAACGACGACGCGCTGCTCGCCGAGCTCGGCGACGCCTGCCGCGACCTCGCGGCCGCGGATCGCGCGGGCCGGGCCTGGTCGAAGGCGCACGGCTATCGCGGCTACACCTCCTACGCCTCGCTCGACGACCTGCCCGCGCGCGACCCGCGCTTCGGCGACCTGGTCCGCCACCTCAACCGCCACGCCGCGCGCTTCGCCGCCGAATGCGCGTTCGACCTGGCCCGCAAGCCCCGGCTCGACAGCCTGTGGGTCAACATCCTGAAGCCCGGCGGCACGCATTCGGGGCATATCCACCCGCACAGCATCATCTCGGGTACCCTCTATGTCGACATCCCGCCGGGCGCGGGCACGCTCAAGCTCGAGGATCCGCGGCTGCCCTTGATGATGGCCGCGCCGCCGCGCCGTCCGGATGCGCCGGAGGATTTGCAGACCTTCGTCTATGCCGAGCCGGCGCCGGGCACGATCTTCCTGTGGGAGAGCTGGCTGCGCCACGAGGTGGTCGCGGGCACCGCCAGGGCCGAGCGCGTCAGCATCAGCTTCAACTACCGATAAATCGCACCGGGCCGACGATTTCCGGGAACCATTGCGCATGTGATACGATTCATCTGCCTGAGGCTCAGGAGATTTGTCATGCGCAAGGGTTTGACCGCACTTCTCGCGCTCTCGCTTGCCCTCCCTGCCGTCTCCGCGCCCATTCTGGGCACGGCGCACGCGCAGAGCTGGGAAGAGCGCGAGCGCGCACGCGACCGCGAATGGAACGACCGCCGCGGCCGCGATTATCGCCGTGACGGCCGTCGCGACTATCGCTGGTATGGCGACCGCAGCGACCGCCGCTGGGATCCCTATGACAATTACCGCAGCGGCAACTATCGCGAGCGCCGCCTGACGCGGAACGACCGTATCTATCGCGGCCGCGACAACCGCTATTATTGCCGCCGCAACGACGGCACCACCGGCCTGGTGGTCGGCGCGGCGCTGGGCGGCATCCTGGGCGGCGCGATCGGCAATGGCGACCTGCTCGGCGTGATCCTCGGCGGCTCGGGCGGCGCGCTGCTCGGCCGCGAGATCGACCGCGGCAACGTGCGCTGCCGCTGATCCGCGCAGCTCAATGAGAATGGCCCGCTGGTTTCCGACCGGCGGGCCTTTCATAGTCGATCCTCCCCCGCCAGGGGGAGGTGGTATGCGAAGCATGACGGAGGGGGAGGTCGGCGACTCTCTAGCGGGGGTAGCCCTCCCCCTCCGTCGCCTTCGGCGCCACCTCCCCCTGGCGGGGGAGGATTTTGCACGCTGGCCTTTTCCGCCGTCCCGCCCTATCTGCGCGCCTTTCCCGGACTACAGGACCAGATCATGGGCTTTCGCTGCGGCATCGTCGGCCTGCCGAATGTCGGCAAATCGACGCTCTTCAACGCGCTGACCGAGACCGCCGCGGCGCAGGCGGCCAACTATCCGTTCTGCACGATCGAGCCGAATGTCGGCAACGTCGCCGTACCCGACGACCGGCTTCAGGCGCTGGCGAAGATCGCCGGATCGGCCAAGATCATCGAGACTCAGCTCGGCTTCGTCGACATCGCCGGCCTGGTGCGCGGCGCGAGCAAGGGCGAAGGCCTCGGCAACCAGTTCCTCGGCAACATCCGCGAGGTGGACGCGATCGTCCACGTCCTGCGCTGCTTCGAGAATGACGACATCCAGCATGTCGACAACAAGGTCGATCCGATCGCCGACGCCGAGACGGTCGAGACCGAGCTGATGCTGTCCGACCTCGAATCGCTCGAGAAGCGCGTCCCCAACCTCCAGAAGAAGGCCGCGCAGGGCGACAAGGAAGCGAAGATCGCCGCCTCGGTGCTCGGCCAGGCGCTCGACCTGCTGCGCGACGGCAAGCCCGCGCGGCTGACTCAGCCCAGGGATGTCGAGGAGGAGCGCGTCCTCAAGCAGGCGCAGCTCATCACCGCCAAGCCCGTCCTCTATGTCTGCAACGTCAACGAGGAGGACGCCGCCGACGGCAACGAATTCTCCGCGCGCGTGTTCGACAAGGCCAGGGCCGAGGGTGCCGAGGCCGTCGTCGTCTCCGCCGCGATCGAGGCCGAGATCGCGACCATGCCCGCCGACGAGCGCGGCGAGTTCCTGTCCGAGCTCGGGCTCGAGGAGACCGGCCTCGCCCGCGTGATCCGCGCCGGCTATTCGCTGCTCCATTTGCTGACCTTCTTCACCGTCGGCCCCAAGGAAGCGCGCGCCTGGACCACCCATGTCGGCGCCAAGGCGCCGCAGGCCGCGGGCGAGATCCACACCGATTTCGAGCGCGGCTTCATCCGCGCCGAGACCATCGCCTATGACGACTATGTCAAGTTCAACGGCGAGGCCGGCGCGCGCGACAACGGCAAGCTGCGCTCGGAAGGCAAGGAATATGTCGTCCAGGACGGCGACGTGATGCTGTTCCGCTTCAACGTCTGAGCCTATCGCTCCACTTTATCGTCACCCCGGCCTTGTGCCGGGTCCACGGGAGGCGGGCGCTGACGCTAGAGCCTCCGGCCATTCAAGCTCAACCGGACAGGCTTCGATCGTCAGCCCGGGCTTGACCCGGGCCAGGGCTTCTTCTGAACCGGTCGAGAAGGTAAGCCCAACGCCAGCACAAGGCGGGGGACGACACGGGAAGCCGGCCAGCCGACTCCAGCCGTGCTGCGATCCTGCTTCCACTTGCGCGACATCTGCTCTCGGCAGGACGGACATGCCCCGAAGCGGAATCGCCAACATCGTCCACGACATGTTCCGTACGCGCCGTTCGAAACCCTCGCCGCGAGTCGGGCCTGAGGTCTCCGCTGCGATCCTGTCTTCGGCGCGCGCACGGCAGAGAATGGCGGAAGTCCGCGCATTTCACGGCCTCGCTTTCCTACATGATCCAACTAGGTTACAATGCGATCTTCGGCATAACCAAAACGCCAAAGTAGAACCGCGAGCATGCAACGGAACGTGACTTGATCAAGAATCCCTACCCGAACGCCCAGCGGAACGTCTTGGCGATCGCCAATGTCGAGCCGCGCACCAGCGGCGTCGCGGCCGGGCGCTTGAGGCCGTGCATCGCGCGCGCCCAGTCGGGCAGCAGGTCGACCGCCGCGGCGAAGATCGCGGTCTGCGCGGGCGCGACGACGAGGCTCGGCGCGGGATGGTCGAGCACGAAGCGCGCGACCTCGCGGGTGCGGGCGTCGACCATCAGCCGCGGGCGCATCGCCGCGATCAGCGCGTCGGCCTCGGCCTTGCTGCGCGGGACCGGATCGGCGCCGAGCGCCTCCGCGATGCGCGCGGTCTCGGCATAATAGATATCCTCTTCGGCCCGCGTTATCGGCACGCCGTAACGTTGCCACGCGGCAAGAAAGCTATACATTTCAGTGACATGCACCCAGGCGAGTAGCGCAGGATCGTCGGCGCGATAGGGCGTGCCGTCGGGCAGTGTCCCCGCGACCCGCTCGTGCACCTCGCGCACCTTGGCGATCGTCGCCTCGGCGATGCCGCGCTCGGCATAGGTGGTCTCGGCGATGAAGCGCGCCGTGCGCCTGAGGCGCCCGAGCATGTCCTTGCGGAAGGCGCTGTGGTCCCACACCCCCGCCAGCACCGCCGGGTGGAGCATCTGCAGCAGCAGCGAGGCGACCCCGCCGACCATCATCGTGGTGACGTCGCCATGCACCCGCCAGGTGACGCTGCCGCGCGGAAACAGCGCGTCGTCGCTGCGCTGGACCGGCTTCTCGCCCTTCTCCTGGTCGTTGAAGGTGCGGCGCACCACGCCGATCAGGCGGGCGCGGAGTCCGGCGGAAAGGTCGGGCGGCGGCATCGCCGCGAAGCTAGGGGCGACGCTCGACCGCGACAAGGTTGGCGGCGCGGCGGACGCACGCTAAATGGGGGCGATGCTCGTCCGCCTGTTCGTGATGCTGGCGCTGGTCCTCAGCACCCTGCCCGCCCCGGCGGCGGCGGCACCGCCATGCCATGACGAGCCGGCAATGGCGATGGCGGGGCATGCGATGGCGATGGACGAGGCGCCCGCCCCCCAGCCCGACTTGCCGGTGAAGATGGGCAAGGCGCTGTGCGTCGGCTGCATCGCGCCCGCGACGCTCAGGCTGGTGCGAGTCGCGCCACCGCGCCTGCACATCGTCAGCCATGGGCTGCCGCCGCTGGCCGCCGGGTTCGCCGGCGCGGCGCTGACGCCCGAGCCACCCCCTCCGCGCGCCTGATCGTCGCCGGGGTTCCTTGCCCCGTTCGCACGATCACACACGGAGATTTGAGATGAAGACGCAACTCCCGCTCGCCGCCCTGCTGGCGGCGGCGCCGCTGCCCGTCGCAGCGGCCCAGCAGCACGACCATGGCCAGCACCAGATGCCGGCTCCCGCACCGACGCCGACGCCGGCGCCCTCCCCCACGCCCGCGCCGCATCAGCATGACGAGCATGGCGCGGCGAAGGCGGAGGCTCCGGCGGAGTCGCCTGCCAACGCCGCGATCGCCTCGGGCACCGCGCTGCTCCCCGCGGCGGAGGGCGGCCAGCATGGCGGGCTGCACCTCATGGCCGGCGACTGGATGATCATGGGCCATGGCTATCTGTGGGGCGTGGTCACCGACCAGGGCGGACCGCGCGGCGGCGACATGGCGTTCGTCCAGTCGATGGGCATGGTCACCGCCGCCCGCGATCTGGGCGAGGGCGCGCGGATCGAGCTCAGGACGATGTTCAGCCTGGAGCCGCTGATGGGACGGCGCGGCTATCCCAACCTGTTCGCCACCGGCGAGACCGCGTTCGGCCAGGCGCTGGTCGACCGCCAGCACCCGCACGACCTGTTCATGGAGCTGGCGGCCCGCGTCGAGGTCGATGTCGCCGACGGCGCCACCGCCTTCCTCTATGGCGGACCGGTCGGCGAGCCGGCGCTGGGCCCGCCCGCCTTCATGCACCGCCGTTCGGCGCGCTACCAGCCGATGTCGCCGATCGCGCATCACTGGTTCGATTCGACTCACATCACCTATGGCGTCGCGACCGCGGGGGTGCGTACCCGCGCGCTTCAACTCGAAGGTTCGCTGTTCACCGGGCGCGAACCCGACGAGGAGCGCTGGGGAATCGATACGCCCAAGTTCGATTCGTGGAGCGTCCGCGCGACGCTCACCCCCTCGCCCAACTGGGCGATGCAGGTGAGCCATGGGCGGCTCAAGGAGCCGGAGGCGCTGCACGGCGGGGACGAGGCGCGGACCACCGCGAGCATTCATTATGCCCGTGGCGGCCTCTCCGCGGCGCTCGCCTTCTCGGCCAAGAACCGCATCCCCGGCGACACCCTCACCGCCTGGCTGGCCGAGGCGAACTGGGACATCGACGCCCGCCACACGCTGTTCGGACGTGCCGAGGTGACCGACAACAGCGAGCTGTTCCCCGACCACGCCCATCCGCTGCACGACCGGGCATTCCGCGTCGCGCGGTTCGAGGGCGGCTATGCCTATCGCATCCCGCTGGCAAAGTCGGTCAATCTCGCGCTGGGCGGGACGGTGGCGGCCTATGCCAAGCCCGACGCGCTCGATCCCTATTACGGCAAGTCGCCGGTCAGCGTGACCGGCTTCGCCAAGCTCTCGCTCGGCAACTGAACGGCGGAGGGGACGGGTATGCCCGTCCCCCCTTGCCAAAAACAGGTTTCAGGTCGAAACTGATCGCATGAGATATTTCGAGGACCTGACGGTCGGCGAGAAGGCGAGCTTCGGCTCCTACGCGGTGACGCGCGAGGAGGTGCTGGAATTCGCGGGGAAATACGACCCGCAGCCCTTCCACCTCTCGGACGAAGCCGCGGCCAGGACGCATTTCCGGAAGCTCGCGGCGAGCGGCTGGCACACTTGCGCGATGACCATGTCGATGTTCGTCGAGCATATGAAGGCGAATCCCTCGGCCAGCCTCGGCGCGGGCGGGATCGACGAGCTGCGCTGGATCAAGCCGGTCTATCCCGGCGACACGCTGCGCTGCGAGAACGAGCTGCTCGAGAAGACGCCGATGGACAAGCGCCCCGAAATGGGCCGCACCCGCGCGCGGATGACCGTGTTCAACCAGCATGACGAGCCGGTGATGAGCTTCATCGCGCGCGGGCTGGTGGCGCGGCGGCCGGCGGATTAAGGCGGGCCGCTTCAACTTGAATTGTGCTCCTGCGAAAGCAGGAGCCTGGAGCCGCGAGGTGCATCGCCAGTGACCCTGGGCCCCTGCGCTCGCAGGGGAACAGAAGCCATCTACCCCCACGGCTGGCTTAGTCGCGGCGGTCGCGCCGGTTCTCGCGCCGCAGTTCGCGCCGGTCCTGACGATATTCGCGGCGATACTCGCGCCGGTCGTCGCGTCGCTCGGCGCGATATTCGGGCCGGGTCACCTGGCCGCTGCGATAGGCTTGACGATCCTGGCGCCGATCCTGGCGATAGGCGCGGTCGTCGCCACGGCGGTCCTGGCGGAACTCGCGCCAGTTCTCGCGCACCTCGCGGTTGCCGCGCCAGTCGTGGCGGCGCTGCTCCCAATAGCGGCGCTGGCTGTCGCTCCAGCGGATCGGGCGGCGGTAGCGGTCGTAGACATAGTAGCCGGTGCCGGGATAGTAGTAATCCCCGTACCAGCCCCAATAGGGGCTGCCGTAGCTCCCATAGCCGCCATAATAGCCGTCGTCATAGTAACCACCGCCGCCATAGCCGAGCGAGACGCCGGAATAGCCATAGCCGTCGGTGCACGCGGACAGGCCGAGCGCGGCTGCGCCGATCAGCCCAGCGGTAAAGATGCGCGGGATGTACATGGTCACTCTCCACGGACGCGTCGAGCGTCCCATCCTACTGATAACGGGAGAGATAACGCACCGGTTCCTTAATGCCCCTTGAACGCTGTCAGGGCGGTCACATGGATCCCCTCGGCGCGCAGCGCATCGGCGCCGCCGAGCTCGGGCAGGTCCACCACGAACGCCGCCTGAGTCACTTGCGCGCCGGCCTTGCGCAGCAGGCGGACCGCGGCGCGCGCGGTGCCGCCGGTGGCGATGAGGTCGTCGATCAGCAGCACGCGCGCGCCCGGCGCGAACGCGTCGGCATGGATGGCGATGCGGTCGGTGCCATATTCGAGCGCATAGTCCTCGGCGACCGTGGCGCCGGGGAGCTTGCCGTCCTTGCGCACCAGCAGCACGCCCGCGCCGAGCGCGAGCGCGACGGGCGAGGCGAAGATGAAGCCGCGCGCCTCGATCCCGGCGACGAGGTCGACCGGGCCGTCCACGGCATCGACGATCGCCTCGACCGCGCGGGCGAGCCCGGCCGGATCGAGCAGCAAGGTGGTGATGTCGCGGAACATGATCCCCGGCTTGGGGAAATCCGGGATGGTGCGGATCAGCGCGGCGAGATCGTCGGCAGGCATCGTCTTGGCCCTCCAAGCGAACGGCCCGGGAATCGCTTCCCGGGCCGACGGAGAAATCATGTCCTGGCGGACGCTTAGTCCTTCACGCCCCGCCAGATCTGCTTCTTGGCGCCATAAGCGAGGAAGCAGAAGATCAGGAGGAAGATGACCGTCGCGAGGCCGGCGGTCTTGCGCGCTTCCATCTTGGGCTCGGCGGTCCAGGTCAGGAACGCGGCGACGTCCTTCGCGTAATTGTCGACCGTCGCGGCGGTGCCGTCCGAATAGGTCACCTGCCCGTCCTTGAGCGGCGGGGTCATCGCGATGTTGAGCGTCGCGAAATAGGGGTTGTAGTGCAGCCCCTGCGGCGTCTTCGCGTCCGGGAACTCCTTGAGCAGCTCGGCCGGCTGGTTCTGATAGCCGGTCAGCAGCGAGTAGATATAGTTGCTGCCGTCGTGACGCGCCTTGGCCATCAGCGAAAGGTCGGGCGGGATCGCGTTGTTGTTCGCGGCGCGCGCGGCGACGTCGTTGGCATAGACCAGCGGGAAGCGATCCGAGGGAATGCCGTCGCGGGTCGCCGGCTCGCCCGTCTCCGGGTTGACCGACGGCACCTGGAAGCCCTTGGCGATCGTCTTCACCTGGCCTTCGTCATAGCCCAGCGCCTGAAGGTCGCGGAACGACACCAGGCGCAGCGAGTGACAGGCCGCGCAGACCTCCTTGTAGACCTGCAGCCCGCGCTGGAGCTGGCGGTTGTCGTACTTGCCGAGCAGCCCGTTGAACGAGAAGTCCACCTTCTTGGGATGATGGTGGAATTCATGCTCCGCGGTCGCCGCGGGGGGCTCCTTGATCCAGTTGTAGACCGTGTCCCAGATGCCGAGGAGAAGGGCGAAGACGAAGCCGACGCCGATGATAAATCCGCCGATGCGAACCATGTTGTCTCAAGCCCCTTTTATTCGGCAGCCAGCGCGGTCTGAGCCGGCGAGGTGCCGCCCTTGCCCGCGAGCACCGCTTCGGTGATCGAGTTGGGCAGCGGACGCGGACGCTCCATCGCCGACACGATCGGCAGGATCACGAGGAAGTGCAGGAA
>NZ_JBCNMA010000042.1:0-25233 GCF_039595165.1 Sphingomonas sp. | reverse complement strand
GTCGTCACCCGTTTCGCCCCCAGCCCCACCGGCCGCCTGCATGTCGGCAATATCCGCACCGCCCTCCACAATTGGATGTGGGCGCGCAAGGCGGACGGCCGCTTTCTGCTGCGCATCGACGACACCGACCAGGAGCGATCGCGCGAGGAACATGTCGAGGCGATCCGCGCCGACCTCGCCTGGCTCGGCCTCGTGCCCGACGGCGAGGCGCGCCAGTCGCAGCGCTTCGATCTGTACGAGCGCCGCTTCGCCGAGCTCGTCGCCGCCGGCCGCGTCTATCCCGCCTATGAGACTCAGCAGGAGCTCGACCTCAAGCGCAAGATCCTGCTCGGCCGCGGTTTGCCCCCCGTCTATGACCGCGCCGCGCTCGCGCTGAGCGAGGCCGACCGCGGCCGGCTCGAAGCCGACGGCGTCCGCCCGCACTGGCGCTTCAAGCTCGACCACGGCGCCCCGATCGAGTGGCACGACCTGATCCGCGGGCCGCAGCGCTTCGATCCGGCGACGATGAGCGATCCGGTGGTTCGCCGCGCCGACGGCTCGTGGCTCTATCTCCTTCCCTCGGTGATCGACGACATCGATCTCGACATCACCCATGTCGTGCGCGGAGAGGATCATGTCTCCAACACCGCCGCGCAGCTCCAGATGTTCGCCGCGCTCGGCGCCGAACCGCCCGCGTTCGCGCACGAGGCGCTGCTGACCGGTGCCGAAGGCAAGCTCTCCAAGCGCCTCGGCTCGCTCGGCGCCGACCATTTCCGCGAGGCGGGAATCGAGCCGCAGGCGATCGTCGCGCTGCTCGCCCGGCTCGGCACCAGCGACCCGGTCGAGCCGCACGGCGATGTCGCGCCGCTGATCGAAAGCTTTGACTTCGCGCGCTTCGGCCGCGCCCCCGCGCGCTTCGACGAAGCCGAGCTCGCCCAGCTCAACGCGCGTATCGTCCATCAGCTCGATTATGCCGAGGTCGCCGATCGCCTCCCTGCCGGGATGGACGCGGCCGGCTGGGACGCGATCCGTCCCAATCTCGCGACTGTCGCGGAGGCCGCCGACTGGTGGTCGGTGGTCGAGGGTCCGATCGATTCGGCGCCGGCGCCGGAGGATGCCGATTTCCTCCGCGCCGCCGCCGAGGTGGCCACCGCGATCGACTGGTCGGCCGATCCCTGGCACGCGCTCACCGGGGCGCTCAAGGAAGCGACCGGACGCAAAGGCAAGGCGCTGTTCCTCCCGCTGCGCCGCGCGCTCACCGGGCGCGACTCGGGGCCGGACATGGCCGCGTTGCTCCCTCTCATCGGCCGCGACCGCGCACTCGACCGTCTGCGCAACTGACGCTCCGTCATGATACAAAATCACCTTGCCTCTGTTATGTAATGATGTATCATTTCTTTTGATCCGGCGGGAACAGGCCGGAGACGAAGGAGAGCAGCCATGTATGCCGACAGGTATCATTCGACGGCGTCGCGTCCGGCGGGAGCCGGCGCAGCCCTTCTGATCAGCGGCGCGATGATCCTGGGCCTGTACTTTGCGGGTCCGACGATCGCCCCGGGGGGAATCACCACGGTATTGACCGGGCGCAACATCCCGCTGCCCGAACCGACCCCGCCAAAGCCCAAGCCGCAACCCCCGGTCGAGCAGGCGGTCAAGTCCCGCACCACCCCTCCCGTCACGCAGCCTGATCCCAGGGTGGTGCTTCCTCAGACGGGGCCGGTGATCGGCACCACGCCCGATCCCGTCCCCGTCACCTTTGATCCCCCAGCAGTCCCGGGACTGGGCGGCGGTGGCGGCGTCACGCTCGACCCGCCGAGCCCGCCGGTGATGGTCGGCGCGGAGGTCGATCCGCGCTACGCCGACGCGCTCCAGCCCCCCTATCCGCCGTCCGCGATCCGCGCCGGGATCGAGGGCAGCGTCAGGGTTCGCGCGCTGATCGGCGTGGACGGCCGGGTCAAGGCGATCGAGATCCTGAAGAGCCCCGACGCGGCGCTGTCCGAAGCGACGCGCCGCCAGGCCCTTTCCCGCTGGCGCTTCAAGCCGGCGACGCGCGACGGCATTCCGGTCGAGGGCTGGAAAACGATGACGATGCGTTTCCAGATCGTCGAGTAGCCGGGGCTGGTCCCGGCCGCACGGCACGCCTATCTTGCCGCCATGTTCTTCATGAGGCGCAACAGGCATGTGTCGTCGGTCGGGCCGCTCCAGGACCTGCGCGACGTCCTGCGCATCCGTCACCGCTACCAGGTCTGGTTCCTGTTTGCCGCCTTCGCGACGACCGGCCTGATCCTGACCGGCTTCTATTTGGACTCCTATTTCGAGCCCGCCTACAAGCGCGAGATCATCTACGTCCAGAACTGGCGCGCCGACCGCACGCTCGACGAGATCATCGCACAGCAGAAGATCGACGAGGAAAAGCGGCAGAAACGCGAGGCCGAGGAAAAGGCGCGGGCCGAGAAGAAGCGGCTCGAGTACAAGAAGATCGATGACCAGCTGAAGGCCATGGGCCTTTGAACGACGCGCGCTGGATGGCCGCGGCGCTGGCGCTCGCGTCGCGCGGGCGCGGCCGGACCGCGCCCAACCCCAATGTCGGCTGCGTGCTGGTGAAAGACGATCGCATCGTCGGGCGCGGCTGGACTCAGCCCGGCGGCCGCCCACATGCCGAGGCGGAGGCGCTTGCCGAAGCCGGTGTCGCGGCACGCGGGGCCACCGCCCATGTCACGCTCGAGCCGTGCGCGCATGCCTCGCCTCGCGGTCCCGCCTGCGCCACCTCGCTGATCGAAGCCGGGATCGCCCGCGCCGTGATCGCCGTCGCCGACCCGGACGGGCGCACGAACGGCAAGGGCATCGAGGCGCTGCGCGCCGCCGGAATCGAGGTCACGACCGGCGTCGCCGAGGCCGGTGCCCGGCGCGCGATGGCCGGCTTCCTCATGCGCCAGGCACAGGCCCGTCCTTACGTCACGCTCAAGCTCGCCACCTCGCTCGACGGCTGCATCGCGCTGGCGAATGGCGAGGGCCGCTGGATCACCGGTCCCGAAGCGCGTGCCCATGCCCATCTCGAGCGCGCGCGCCACGAGGCGATCCTGGTCGGCCGCGGCACGCTGGAGGTGGACTCGCCCCGCCTCGACGTCCGTCTTCCCGGCCTGGAGGATCACGCCCCACGCCGCATCCTTCTGTCGAGCCGCACCGCGGAGGGCTGGACCACGATCGCCACGCCCGAAGACATCGCCACGCTCGACGGCGTCGATCACCTGCTGGTCGAGGGCGGTGCGCGCGCCGCCGCCGCCTTCCTCCGCGCCGATCTGGCCGATCGCCTGCTGCTCTACCGTGCACCCATCCTGCTCGGCGGCAAGCCCGGCCTCGCCGATCTCGGCCTCGCCTCGCTCGACGCCGCGCACGGCCGCTGGCGCCTCACCGACACGCGCATGCTTGGCAGCGACCGGCTCGAGGTCTACGAGCGCGCCAGGACCTAGGGATTCAGAATAACGGTATGTTCACGGGCATCGTCACCGACATCGGCACCATCGAGTCCGTCGAGGATCGCGGCGACCTGCGCGTGCGCATCGCCACGGCCTATGACACCGGGACGGTCGATCTCGGCGCCTCGATCGCCTGCTCGGGCGTGTGCCTCACCGTGGTCGACAAGGGGGCCGGCTGGTTCGCGGTCGACGTGTCGCGCGAGACCGTGTCGCGCACCGCCGCCCAATGGGCGCAAGGCCGCAAGCTCAACCTCGAGCGCGCGCTCAAGGTCGGCGACGAGCTCGGCGGCCATATCGTCACCGGTCATGTCGACGGCACCGGCACCGTGTTCGGCATCACCCCCGACGGCGAGTCGAAGCGGATCGCCTTCGCCGTGCCGGCCGCGCTCGCTCCGTTCATCGCCGGCAAGGGCTCGATCACCATCGACGGCGTCTCGCTCACCGTCAACGAGGTGTCGGACCAATCCGACGGCACCGCGACCTTCACCGTCAACCTCATCCCGCATACCCAGGCCGTCACGACCCTCGGCGCGCTCGCGCAGGGCCAGGCCGTCAACCTCGAGATCGACGTGCTCGCACGCTATCTCCAACGCATGGAGGCCCATCGTGGCCCAGCCCAAAGCAAACCCTGAACTGGCGCGCCTGCGCCACGCCTTCCTCTCCTCGCCCGAGGAGATCATCGACGAAGCGCGCAACGGCCGCATGTTCATCCTCGTCGACGATGAGGACCGCGAGAATGAGGGCGACCTCGTCATCCCCGCGCAGATGGCCACTCCCGACGCGATCGCCTTCATGGCCAAGCATGGCCGCGGCCTGATCTGCCTCGCCATGACCAAGGCGCGGATCGACCAGCTCGGGCTCGAGCCGATGGCGCGCAAGAACGGGACCAAGATGGGCACCGCCTTCACCGTCTCGATCGAGGCCAAGGAAGGCGTCACCACCGGCATCTCCGCCGCCGACCGCGCGCGCACCGTGGCGGTCGCGATCGACGCGATGAACGGCCCCGACGATCTCGTCTCGCCGGGCCATGTCTTCCCGCTCGTCGCGCGTGAGGGCGGGGTGCTGGTCCGCGCCGGCCATACCGAGGCTGCGGTCGACGTGTCGCGTCTCGCCGGCCTCAACCCCTCGGGCGTGATCTGCGAGGTGATGAAGGACGACGGGACGATGGCGCGGCTCGACGATCTCGTCGCCTTCGCGCAGCTCCACAATCTCAAGATCGGCACGATCCGCGACCTCATCGCCTATCGCCGCCGCCACGACCATCTCGTCGAACGCCGCGCCGAGACCGTCTTCACCAGCCGCTGGGGCGGCGAGTGGCGCGTCCTCACCTTCTGGAACAAGGCGACCGGCACCGAGCAGGTCGCGCTGGTGAAAGGCCGCGTCAGCCCCGACAAGCCGACCCTGGTGCGCATGCACGCGCTCTCGCCCTTCGGCGACCTGTTCGGCGAGGAGGGCGAGCGCGGCAAATTGCTCCAACGCTCGATGGAGATCATCGGCGAGGAAGGCGCCGGCGTCGTCGTCGTGATCAACAAGCCACGCGCCGATGCCTTCACCATGGCGGTCGAGCGCAAGGCGGGCAAGCGCACCGAGGCGGACATGGAGGAGCTGCGCGACTATGGCGTCGGCGCGATGATCCTGACCGAGCTCGGCGTCGAGGAGATGGTGCTGCTCACCAACACGCATCACACGCTGGTCGGGCTCGACGGCTACGGCCTGTCGATCGTCGGCGAGCGCCCGATCGATCTCGGCGGAGCCGCCTGATGGCCCGCGTCCTGCTGGTCGAGGCGCGCTTCTACGACCACCTCAACGACATGCTGCTCGCCGGCGCCCGCGCCGCGGTCGAGGCGGCGGGGCACAGCCACGAGACGATCACCGTCCCCGGCGCGCTCGAGGTGCCCGGCGCGATCGCGATGGCGGCCGAGACCGGGCGCTACGATGCGTTCGTCGCGCTCGGCGTCGTCATCCGCGGCGAGACCTATCATTTCGAGATCGTCTCGAACGAGAGCGCGCGCGGGATCATGGCGCTGACCATGGACGGCATCGCGATCGGCAACGGCATCCTCACCACCGAGAACGAGGCGCAGGCGATCGCCCGCGCGGATCCGAAGCATCTGAACAAGGGCGGCGGTGCGGCCGAGGCGGCGTTGTCGATGCTCGCGCTGCGCGAGAAGCTCGGATGACGAAGCAGTGACGAACGGGCCGATCCTCTTCACCGAACGGCTACTCCTGCGCCGACCGGCGGCGGAGGACCTCGACGGCTGGGCGGCCTTCTCCGCCGACCCGGTCGCGACCGAGCATCTCGGCGGCCCGGGCGCGCGCAGTGTCGCCTGGCGTCAGCTCTGCACCATGGCCGGCGCGTGGGACATTGTCGGCTTTGGCATGTTCTCGGTGATCGAGCGCGCCACCGGCAAATGGGTCGGGCGGCTCGGGCCGTGGATGCCCGAGGGCTGGCCGGGGACCGAAGTCGGCTGGGGCGTCGCATCCGAGTTCGCGGGCAAGGGCTATGCCCATGAAGGCGCGGTCGCGGCAATGGACTATGCCGTCGAGGTGCTCGGCTGGAGCACGGTGATCCACACCATCGCGCCCGAAAACACCCGCTCGATCCGCCTCGCCCAGCGGCTCGGCTCGTACAATATGGGGCCGACTCGGCTGCCCGCGCCCTATCTCGACGTCGCCGTCGACGCATGGGGCCAGACCGCCGACGAGTGGCGGGCGCGGCGCGCGGCGCAATGACCGACGCGCCGCCCAGCCGCTACAAGGTGGTGGAGCGCGGGCGGCGGCTGGTGGTGATCGATACGCGGACCGGCCAACCGGCAGTGCGCGAGCCGGTCGTGCATCGGCCTGCGCCCGGCAGCGCGCCGGCCGCACGGCCGATCGAGGCCACCGCGCAGAGCAATGTCGACGATCGCAGCGGCAACGCGGTGCTCGTCACCTCGCGCCTCTACGACCTCAAGGGGCCGCGCCGGATCGTGATCGGCGAAGCCGCGTCCAGTCGCATGAGCCGCGGCATCGGCGGCGTCGCGATCGGCCTCGTCGCCTTTGCCATCCTCGCGGTCTTCTTCCCGCTGATCCTGTTTCTCCCGTTCGTGCTCGCCTTCCAGCCCAAGGTCCGCGCCGGGTTCCGCCGATGGACCACCGCGCGGCTGGACGAAGCCGAGCGCGCCGCTTCCTGAACGCCGCGCCGGCCTCGGAAATTTCCACGCGACGGGTTGCAATATGCGACGGTTGGGCGGCTAAGGGCGGCATGCATCAGCCCGCCGCCTCGATCGAAGCTGCGCCGCAGCAAAGCGCGGCCGCGCTGCCGTTCGCGGCGCTGATCCTCGGCAACGTCGCGCTCGCCTTCGGGCCGTGGTTCGTGCGCGCCGCCGATGTCGGACCGGTCGCCGCGGGGTTCTGGCGGCTGGCGCTCGGCGTTCCCGTCCTGCTCGCGATCGTGATCGCGACCGAGGGCAATCCGCTGCGCCATGCCAAGGGGCTCGGCGGTCTCATCCTGTTGCTTGCCGGCATCGCCTTCGCCGCCGACCTCGCCTCCTGGCATGTCGGCATCCTCCACACGACGCTCGCCAACGCGACGCTGTTCGGCAACTCGGCGACCCTCATGTACCCGATCTGGGGCTTCCTGGTCGCGCGCGCCTGGCCGACGCGGCAGCAGGGAGTCGCGCTCGGGCTCGCCGCGGTCGGCGCGGGGCTCCTGCTCGGCCGCTCCTACAGCCTCTCGCCCGAGCATCTGCTCGGCGACCTGCTCTGCCTGTTCGCCGGCGTGCTCTACACCGGCTATATCATCCTCATGGCGCGCGCGCGCGGCGCGATGACGCCGCTGCCGGCGCTGGCGCTGTCGAGCGCCGCGGGCATCCTCCCGCTCCTGCTCTTCGCGGTCGCGCTGGGCGAGCGGATCTGGCCGCATAACTGGGGCGTGGTGATCGGCTTCGCGCTCGTCAGCCAGGTGCTCGGCCAGGGGCTGATGATCTACGCGCTCGGGCATCTCTCGCCGCTCGTGGTCGGCATCGCCCTGCTTTCGCAGCCGGTCGTCGCCGGCGCGGTCGGCTGGATCGTCTATGACGAGCGGCTCGGCGTGCCCGACTTCATCGGCGCGATCCTGGTCGCGATCGCGCTCGTCCTGGTCCGCCGCGGCTCGGCGCCGCCGGGGCAGGTTGCAACCACCGCTGACGGGGCTAAACCATGAACATGGCTGATGTGTCAGACATGACCCTGGACGAGCTGCGCGAGGCGCTCGCCCCGCATCTCGCACCCAATGCCGCGTTCGACGGCTGGAGCGCGACCGCGGTCGATGCCGCCGCCGACGCGATCGGCGCGGATCGCGACGTCGCCCGGCTCGCCGTTCCCGGCAACGCGGTCGACATGATCGACCTGTGGTTCGCCCATATCGACCGGCGCATGGCTGCGGCGCTGCCGCCCGAGACGCTCGCGGCGATGAAGATCCGCGCCAGGATCACCGCGCTGGTGGAAGCACGGCTCGATGCCCTCGCACCTGACCGCGAAGCGCTGCGCCGCGCCGTCGCGATCCTCGCCATGCCGCAGAACGCCGCGCGCGCCGCGCGGCTCGGCTGGCGTTCGGCCGATACCATGTGGCGCCTCGCGGGCGACACCGCGACCGACTACAACCACTACACCAAGCGCACGATGCTCGCCGGCATCTATGCCGCAACGATCGCCGTGTTCCTCAACGACGCGAGCGAGGGCCAGGCCGAGACGCGCGCTTTCCTCGCCCGCCGCATCGAGAACATCATGCAGTTCGAAAAGGCCAAGGCGAAGCTCGCCGGCCGCAGCGACCACCGCTTCAGCCTGTCGCGCTTCGTCGGCCGGCTGCGCTACCACGCGCGGTGAGCGCGCTTCCCTATCCCGCCCTTCACGCCAGCCATGGCGGCATCTGGATCGCGACGGCGGAGGGCACGCGCAGCGTCGGCCGCGGCGAGGCGGTGCGCATGGCGGCCGATACCCCGATGGTGCTGCTCAACGCGCCGCTCGCCGCGCAGCGCCTCGGCTATGCCGAGCTTTCCGGACTCGACCTGCTCGAGCTGTTCGCCTTTCTCCGCCCGGCGCGCTTCATGGTGCCGACGCCGCGCGGCCTCGCCCGAACGCTCGGCCTGTCCGAACCGGCGACTGATGCCGAAATCGCCCCGTTCCTCCGCGCCGCCGCCGACGCGATGCTCGCCATCGCCGACACCGACTGGCCCGAGCGCGAGGGCGCCTGGCATGCCGCACAGTCGCTCGCGCGGCTGCGCTGGAGCTGGGCGCCGGCCCTCGCCCAACGCCTGTCACGCCCGGAAAAGGCCGAGCGCTGGCTGTTCTCGCGCTTGCCCGAATGGACCGAGCAGGCGCCGCGCACCCCGCCGCGCACGGTGGGCCTCGAGCCCGAAGAGGTGCGCGACCGGCTCGCGACGCTGACCGGTCATGGCGCCGAGGAGCGCGAGGGCCAGCGCCTCTACGCCGAAGCCGCCGCCAGCGCCTTCGCGCCGCGCACGATGCGCGATTCGCCCAACCTCGTCCTCGCCGAGGCCGGCACCGGCATCGGCAAGACCTTGGGCTATCTCGCCCCCGCCTCGCTCTGGGCGGCCAAGGCGGGCGGCGCGGTATGGGTGTCGACCTTCACCAAGGCGCTGCAGCGCCAGCTCGGCCATGAGGGCGAGCGCCTGTTCGCCGACCCCGAGGTCCGCAAGCAGCGCGTCGTCACGCGCAAGGGCCGCGAGAATTATGTCTGCCTGCTCAACCTCGAGGACGCGCTGCAGGGCGGCTTCGCCGGCCGCGCCGCGATCCTCGCCCAGCTGGTGGCGCGCTGGGCCGCCTATACCGCCGATGGCGACATGGTCGGCGGCGACCTGCCCGGCTGGCTGCCCTCGCTGTTCCGCCGCAACGGTTCGACCGCGCTCACCGACCGGCGCGGCGAGTGCGTCTATGCCGGTTGCCCGCACTATCGCAAATGCTTCATCGAGCGCGCGGCACGGGCGAGCGCGGACGCCGACATCGTCATCGCCAATCATGCGCTGGTGATGGTCAACGCCGCGCGCGGGCGCGAGACCGCGACCCGGCCCACCCGCTACGTCTTCGACGAGGGCCATCACCTGTTCGACGCCGCCGACGCGATGTTCGGCACCGCGCTCTCCGGGCAGGAGACGATCGAGCTGCGCCGCTGGATCACCGGCCCCGAAGGCGGCGCGCGCGGACGGCGGCGCGGGCTCGCCGCGCGTTTGTCCGACGTGGCGAGCTACGACGATGCCGGCGCCCAGGCGATCGCCGACGCGGTCGATGCCGCCCGCGCGCTGCCCTCCGATGGCTGGCTCCAGCGCCTTGCGGAAGGCCAGCCCTTCGGCCCGGTCGAACAGCTCCTCGCCGCGGTGCGCGGCCTCGTCTACGCGCGCGATACCGACGGGTCGGGCGACGCCGGCTACGGCATGGAGACCGAGCTCGCCGAGCCCGATGCCGCGTTGGTCGATACCGCCACCCCCGCCGCCGCCGCGCTCGAGCGCTTGCTGCGCCCGATGATCGCGCTCGGCCGCCGCCTCGAAGCGGTGCTCGACGAGGCGCCCGACTGGATGGACGGCCCGGCGCGCGCGCGGATCGAGGGCGCGATCGCGTCGCTCGGCTGGCGCGCCGAGACCGTTGCCGCCTGGCTCGCGCTGATCGCCCGCATCGGCGGCGCGCCGGCCGAGGAGTTCGTCGACTGGCTCGCCGTCGAGCGCATCGAGGGTCGCGAGATCGACATCGGCATTCACCGCCGCTGGCTCGACCCCGCCCGGCCCTTCGCCGAGACGGTGCTCAAGCCCGCGCACGGCGCGCTGGTCACCTCGGCGACCTTGCGCGCGGGCGGCGACTGGGACGTCGCCGAGGCGCGCAGCGGCGCGCGCCACCTGCTCCATCCGCCGCAGCGGTTCGAGGCGCCGTCACCCTTCGACTATGCCGCACGATCCGAAGTGATCATCGTCACCGATGTGAAGCGCGGCGACATGGGCGCGCTCGCCGCCGCCTATGCGCGGCTGATCGTCGCCGCGCAGGGCGGTACGCTCGGCCTGTTCACCGCGATCCGGCGGCTGCGCGCGGTGCATGCCCGCGTCGCCGACCGGCTCGCGCGCGAGGGGCTGCCGCTCTACGCGCAGCATGTCGACCCGATCGACACCGGCACGCTGGTCGACATCTTCCGCGACGATCCGCGCGCATCGCTGATCGGCACCGATGCGCTGCGCGACGGCGTCGACGTGCCCGGCCATTCGCTCCGGCTGGTGGTGATGGAGGGCGTGCCCTGGCCCAAGCCGAGCGTGCTCCACGCCGCGCGCCGCCTCGCCGATGGCGGCAGTGCCTATGACGACCGTATCGTCCGCGCCCGGCTCGCCCAGGCATTCGGGCGGCTGATCCGCCGTGCCGACGACAGCGGCGCGTTCGTGCTGCTCTCGGCTGCGATGCCTTCGCGCCTGCTCGGCGCGTTTCCGCCCGGCACGCCCGTGTCGCGCGTTGCGCTCGATGAGGCGGTGCGCCGCGTCGAACGTCTTTCCTCTGTCGCAAGCTTCGGGCAGAAGGCGCGCGCGACCCCCGAGCCGGAGCCCCGATGAAGACGCTGACGTTGCTGCGCCACGCCAAATCGAGCTGGGACGACCCCGTGGCGCGCGATTTCGACCGGCCGCTCAATGGCAAGGGGCAGCGCGCGGCGGTCATCGTCGGCCGCCACATGCGCAGCGAGGCGATGCGCTTCGACCATGTCCTCGCCTCGCCGGCCGCGCGCATCGTCGAGACGGTCGAACAGGTCGAGCAAGGCTATGGCAGCGAGCTCGCCCCGGTCTGGGACCGGCGCATCTACCTCGCCTCGGCCTCGAGCCTGCTCGATGTCATCCACGAGCTTCCCGCAGGCGCGGAGAGCGCCTTGCTGATCGGCCATAATCCCGGTCTCGAGGACCTGATCCTGGCGCTGATCCCCGACCGCGCCGGCGATGCGCTGCGCGACTCGGTCGAAGAGAAGTTCCCGACCGCGGCGCTCGCGGTGATGACCTTCGATGTCGGCGACTGGCATGCGGTCCGCGCCGGCGGCGGGACGCTGGTCCGCTTCACCCGCCCGCGCGACCTCGACCCCGCACTCGGCCCGAACCGGGACTGATTTCAGCCGTCGCGCTTGAGCGCCTCGGCAAGCGTGTCGCGAACCGTCTGAAGCGTCGATTCCCCGCTTTTGCCCTTCACCCCGCGCTCTGCGTCGAGCAGCCGCTGCACGCCGCGGATGGTGTAGCCTTCCCGGCCGAGCAGCGAGTCGATCCGCCGCACCAGCGCGACGTCCTCGGGCCGGTAGTAGCGGCGGCCGCCGGCGCGCTGGAGCGGGCGAAGCTGCGGGAAGCGGGTCTCCCAATAGCGCAGGATATGCTGGGGGCGCCCGACCTCCTGCGCGAGCTCGCCGATCGTCCGGAAGGCATTCGGGCCCTTCTCCGGACCGGTGGCCATCTTACCCCCCGTTGACGATCCGGTCGCGCAGCATCTGGCTGGCGCGGAACGTCAGCACGCGGCGCGGCGCGATCGGCACTTCGACGCCGGTCTTGGGGTTGCGGCCGATCCGCTCGCCCTTGTCGCGCAGCACGAAGCTGCCGAAACCGGAGATCTTGACGTTCTCGCCATTGGCGAGCGCCTCGCACATGTGGCGCAGGATCTGCTCGACGAGGCGCGACGCGTCCGCACGCGACAGACCCACCTCACGATGCAGCGCATCGGCAAGATCGGCTCTGGTCAGCGTCGCGGCAGTGGCCATTATCGAGTCTCCCGGTCGGGCCTTCCGGACACCGTAACACATGGATATCGCAGCGCAACCATCGTTACGTGCTCGTGACGAGCCGGCGTGTCAGAAGCGGACGACCGCGGCGCCCCAGGTGAAGCCGCCGCCCATCGCTTCGAGCACCAGCAGGTCGCCTTGCTTGATCCGCCCGTCGCGTACCGCGGCGTCCAGCGCCAGCGGTACGGAGGCGGCGGAGGTGTTGGCGTGCTCGTCGACCGTCACGATCACCTTCTCGGGTGCGAGGCCGAGCTTCTTCGCGGTCGCGTCGAGAATCCGGGCATTGGCCTGATGGGGTACCACCCAATCGACATCCTGCGGCGCCAGGCCCGCCGCGGCCAGGCTCTCGCCCATCACCGTGGCGAGGTTGACCACCGCGTGGCGGAACACTTCCTTGCCCTTCATCCTGAGCTTGCCGACCGTGCCGGTGGTCGACGGACCGCCGTCGACATAGAGCAGCTGGTTGTGGCGCCCGTCGGCATGCAGCTTCGTCGCCAGCACGCCGCGTCCGTCGCCCACCGCGCTGTCCTGCGCCTCGATCACGATCGCGCCGGCGCCGTCGCCGAACAGCACGCAGGTCGCGCGGTCTTCCCAGTCGAGGATACGACTGAACGTCTCCGCCCCAATCACCAATGCGCGGTTCGCGCTGCCCGCCCGGATCATGCTCTCCGCCACCTGCAGCGCGTAGAGGAAGCCCGAGCACACCGCGGCGACATCGAACGCGACGCAATCGGCGATGCCGAGCGCCGCCTGCACCTTGGTCGCGCTGGCGGGGAAGGTCTGGTCGGGAGTCGCCGTCGCGAGCACGATCAGGTCGATCGACGCCGCGTCGGTTCCGGCCGCCGCGAGCGCCGCCTTCGCCGCATCGGTCGCCAGCGTCGAGGTGGTCTCGCCCTCGCCGGCGATGTGGCGGAAGCGGATGCCGGTGCGCTCGACGATCCATTCGTCGCTGGTGTCCACCTGCTCCGCCAGCTCGGCATTGGACACGCGGCGCGGCGGGAGCGCCGAGCCGGTTCCGGTGATCACCGCGCGACGCACCAACTCACTCATGCTGCTTGCGCCTCGAAGTTGCCCAGGTCCTCGGCGATCCGCCGCGTGAGATCGTCACGCACCATCTTCGCCGCGACCCCGATCGCGGTGTCGACGCCGAGCTCGTTGGCGCTGCCATGGCTCTTCACGACGATGCCGTTGAGGCCGAGGAACACCGCGCCATTATGGTTGTTGGGATCGAGATGGTGGCGCAGCAGCTCGGTCGCCGGGCGCGAGATCAGGAAGCCGATCTTCGATCGCGTCGAGCTCGAAAAGGCCCGGCGCAGCAAGTCGGCGACGAAGCGCGCCGTCCCCTCGACCGTCTTGAGCGCGATATTGCCCGCGAACCCGTCGCACACGATCACGTCGACATGGCCGCGCGACAGCGCATTGCCCTCGATGAAGCCAGCGAACTCGAGCGGCAGATGCGAGGCGGCGCGCAGCTGCTGCGCGGCGTCGCGGATGATGTCGGTGCCCTTCATCTCCTCGGTGCCGATGTTGAGCAGCGCGACGCGGGGCGACTGCAAATCGAGCACCGTCCGCGCATAGGCCGCGCCCATCACCGCGAACTGGATGAGGTTGCGGCTGTCGACCTCGGTATTGGCGCCGAGATCGAGCATGACCACGTCGTTGGCGCCGAGCGTCGGCATCAGCGCGGCAAGCGCGGGCCGGTCGATCCCCGGCATCGTGCGCAGCGCGAGCTTCGACATCGCCATCAGCGCGCCGGTATTGCCGGAGGAGACCGCGGCCGCTGCCTCGCCCTTCTTCACCAGGTCGATGGCGATGCCCATCGAGGTGACCTTGGCGCGGCGGATCGCCTGGCTCGGCTTGTCGTCGGCGGTGACCACCTCGGGCGCGTGGACGATCTCCGACGCGGCGGTGAGGTTGGGATGCGTCTTGAGGCCCTCGCGAATCGCGGCCTCGTCCCCGACCAGCAGGAAGCGCATCCCCTCGAACCGGCGGCGCGCACGCGCGACACCGGCGAGCATGACCGCCAGCCCCTCGTCGCCGCCCATCGCATCGACGGCGATCCGCGCGCTGGACGTCATGGCTGGCTGCCCCTGTTGCTTCGACTTCAGCCCTCGACCGAGACGATCTCGCGGCCGTTATAGTGACCGCAGGCGCCGCACAGCACGTGCGGGCGCTTGAGCTCACCGCAGTTCGGGCATTCCTGGAACGCCTCGACCTTCAGCGCGTCGTGCGCCCGGCGCATGCCGCGGCGGCTCGGCGAAACTTTTCTCTTGGGGACGGCCATTTCGGCAACCTTCTTGGATTCGTCGTAAAAACTGGATCGCGATACGCTTGGCGCGGGGAACGGGCAAGCGCCATGGTCCGGCACTCGCCGGACCGCCGGTCAGGCCTGTCGCGAAGCGAGCGAGCGCCTATACCGATTTTCGCCCAAGTTGCAAGGCGGCGCGCGGCGTGGCAGCGAGTGGCCGTCAAAAGGGGGAATCCAGAACCGATGGAAGCGATCATCCTGCCCGTGGCGCTCGCCACCACCGCCGCCTGCGCGCTGATCAATCTGTGGCTCGCATTCCGCGTGGGGATCGTGCGGCGGTCGGAGAAGATCTCGATCGGCGACGGCGGCAGCGAGCGGCTGACCGCGCGCATGCGCGCGCAGCTCAACTTCGCCGAATATGCGCCGATCGTGCTGATCCTGATCGCACTGATCGAGCTCGCCGTGGGCACGGTGGAGTGGCTGTGGGCGGTCGCGGTGGTGTTCGTCGTCGCGCGCATCCTGCATCCGTTCGGCATGGACGGCTGGCGCCCGGGCCGCGCGATCGGCATCGTGCTGACCTTCCTGATCATCGCCGGCCTCGGCCTCTATGCCGCGAGCATCCCGTTTCTGAGCTATGGCGAGGCGGAAACGATCGAGCTGATCCAGACGGCAGGCTAGGCTTTCGAAATCGGAACGGGCCGCTGAACGGCCCCCGCTTGCAATGTTGGAATTGATTTGCTTGCATTGACGAGTCGGCGCCGGCCACTCTTTGATTTCGTCGATTCGTTCCATCCGAAGCCACGCCCGGACCAGGCGCGGAAGTTGACGGAATGAATCGCGTTCCGCGTAACTTCGTCAACTTCTAGGTGTCGCCGCCGAGCCACGCCCGCAGCAGCGTGTGCGCGATGGCGTAAGGCGGCGGTGCGCCGAACCGCGCGCCGGCCTCGCCATCGAGCGCGGCGCGCACCTCGTCCCGCGTCGCCCAGAACGCGTCCTCGAGCTCGTGCGTATCGAGCGTCAGGCCATCGTCCTCGGCGTCAGCCACGCAGGCAATCATCAGCGACGAGGGAAAAGGCCAAGGCTGGCTGGCAACATAGCGCACATTGCTTACCACCACGCCGGCCTCCTCCAGCGTCTCGCGCGCCACCGCTTCCTCGATCGATTCCCCGACCTCGACGAAGCCGGCGAGCGCCGAATAGCGTCCGGGCGGCCAGGCCGGGCCGCGGCCCAGCAGGACCCGGCCACCATGCTCGGCGAGCATGATCACCACCGGATCGGTGCGCGGGAAATGCTCTGCCGCACAGGCCGGGCAGCGCCGTGCCCAGCCGGCGCGGAACAGCTCGGTCGGGGTTCCGCACGCCGGGCAGAAGCCGTGGCGCTGGTGCCAGTCGACCAGGCTGCGCGCGCAGGCGTAGAGACTCGCCTGATCGGCGGGCATCAGCGCGAGCATCTGGAACAACGCCGGGGAGCGCACGGTGCCGTGCCGTTCGCCAAGCGCGAGCGGGGCGAAATGCGGCATGCCGTCGATATAGCCGAGGAACAGCGGCTCGCTGCCCGTGGGCAGGTCGGCGAGGCTGGTCCAGACCAGTTGCCCCGCCGCGCCGACCTCCGGCTCGAGCCCGTTCAGCCTGAGCAGCCGCGCGTGCGAGTCGGCGAGCGCCGCCGCGAGCGCCGCGGGATCATTGCGCTCGCGATCGGCGCGGTCGAGCACCGCGCCGGTGAATCCCACGAGCGGCATCAGCGCGCCAGATCGGCGTAGACGGCTTTGACGACGTCGCGCCGCAGCGGCCATTTCTCGCTGGGGAAGTAATTGACCATCGCCGTGACGCGGACCTTGTTCGCCGGATCGACGAACGCCAGCGTCCCCGCCGCGCCGCCCCAGCCATAAGTGCCCTTGCCCGGCCCGCCGGGAACGTCGGCGAGGCTGACCGAGCCGCCGGCGCCGAAGCCCAGCGGCACCGGCGAATCACCCGACGGCCCCCGGAACACGACGCCCTGCGGCAGCAGGTTGGACATGGCGAGCCGCACCGTCGCCGGCTTCATCACCCGCACCCCGTCGACCGTCCCGCCATTGAGCAGCATGTGCAGGAACCGGTCATAGTCGCGCGCCGACATGACCAGTCCGGCGCCGCCATAGGGAAAGGACGGCGGCGCGATATAGGCGGAGCTCTTGGCGGGATCGAACGGGATGCGATTCTCGCCCGCCCACAGATAGTTGGTCGCGAACCGGCCGATCTCGCTCTCCGGCACGCTCCAATAGGTCGAGGTCATCTTGAGCGGACCGAACATGCGCGTCTGCAGGAACCGCTCGAACGGCATCCCGCCCGCCACCTCGACCACGCGCGCGAGGACGTCGAGGCCGATCGAATAGCTCCACGTCGTCCCCGGATCGGCGATCAGCGGCAGGGTCGCGACGCGATCGGCGAATTCCTTGAGCGAGCCCGGACGCGTCTTGCGCGCCTCGACCTCGACCGAGGCGCTGATCGCGCCGGGGGTGATGCCGAGCCGTTCATATTCCTTGAGCAGCGGCCCCTTGGTCACGATCGTGTAGCCCAGGCCCGCGGTGTGGGTGAGCAGGTTCCGCACCGTCACCGGCCGCGCCGCGGGACGCGTGGCGAGGCTGTTGGCGGGATCGGTCAGCACCTTCATCGACTTGAAGCCGGGAATGAAGTCGCTGACCGGCTGGTCGAGCTTGAGCTTGCCGTCCTCGACCAGCATCATCGCGGCGATCCCGGTGATCGGCTTGGTCATCGAATAGACGCGCCACAGCGAATCGGGGTCGGCCTTGGCCGCATCCTCGTCATCGGCGATCTTGCCCGCCGCGGCGAAGTTGGGCGCGCGGTCGCCCTTGGCATAGGCGATGACGATGCCCGGGGTCTTGCGGTCGGCGACATAGGCGCGGGCGAGCGCCGGAACGGCATCGGCGGCGACCGTCAGGTCCTGCGCGGGCGGCGCGGTGACCGCCTGCCCGAAGGCCCCCGAAACCGCGACGATCGCAAGCGCGGCAGCGCCGCCGGCCAGCCACAGTGTCTTCATCCCGTCCTCCCAATCGCTGCGACTGCCTTGGCGAACAGGGTCGGAAGTCCCGCCGAGTCGAGCTCGGCGATCGGCCACCATTCGCCGTCCGCGGGCGCAATGTGGCGGTCGATCGTGGCAGCCGCAAGCGCGGCGACCAGCTCGAAATGCGTGAACCCGTGGCTCACCGTGTCGTTGCGCAGTGTCCAGTCCGCGTTGAACGGCGCGCCGGCAAGCGCGGGCGGCGCAGCGCTCCATGCGCCGGTGGGCAGCGCACGCATGCCGCCGAGCAGTCCCTTGGCGGGACGGCGGACGAGCAGCACCTGCCCCTCGCGCTCGGCCCAGAAGAAGGTGCCGTAACGTACCGGCCGCGCTTTCTTCGGCGCTTTCACCGGATAGGCTTCCGGCCGCCCTTCCGCCCGCGCATCGCAGCGGTCGGCGAGCGGGCACAACAGGCATTTGGGCGAGCGCGGCGTACAGATGGTGGCGCCGAGATCCATCATCGCCTGCGCGAAATCGCCCGCGCGGGCGCCGGGGGTGATCGAATCGGCGAGCTGGCGGATGCGCGGCCGCGCGGCGGGCAAGGGATCGCGGCAAGCGAACAGCCGCGAAACCACCCGCTCGACATTGCCGTCGACCACCACCGCGCGCTGTCCGAAGGCGATCGCCGCGACCGCCGCGGCGGTATAGGACCCGAAGCCCGGCAGCTTGCGCAGCTCACCCTCGTCCGCGGGCAGCCGTCCGCCATGCCCGCCTGCCACCGCCCGCGCCGCGGCGAGCAGGTTGCGCGCGCGCGCGTAATAGCCGAGGCCGGCCCAGGCGCTCATCAGCTCGGCATCGTCGGCCGCGGCGAGGCTGGCGAAATCGGGCCAGCGCGTCGTGAATTTCTCGAAATAGGGGATCACCGTGGCGACCTGGGTCTGCTGCAGCATCACCTCCGACAGCCACACGCGATAGGGGTCCGGCGGCGGGGTGCCGGGCGCGGCGCGCCATGGCAGGACGCGCGCGTTGGCATCGTACCAGTCGAGCAGCGGTGCAGCGATGTCGCGAGAAACATTGTCGGGCACGGCCCGGCTATGGCATGGACTGGCCGGATGAGTAAGCCGCGCGCCACGACCGAGGAGCCGAAACGCAGCAACCGCCTTCGCCCGGTGGCGGAGCTGGTGCCCGATGTCGGCCGTGTCGCGTTCCGCAAGTTCGGCTTCGTGCAAAGCGCGGTGGTGCGCCGCTGGAGCGAGATCGTCGGCGAGCGCTATGCTGGCGTATCGGCCCCCGAATCGATCCGCTTCCCGCGCGGCGAGCGCGCCAACGGCGTGCTCAGCCTCGTCGTCCAGGGTGCGCACGCGCCGATGATGCAGCACATCGCGCCCGAGATCATGGAGCGGGTCAACCGCTTCTTCGGCTATCCCGCGGTGGCGCGCGTCGCGATCCGCCAGGGCGAGGTGCCACGCGCGCCGGCCCCGGCCGCGCCGGCCCCGCCCGCGCCGGTCCCGGCGGAAATGGGCGAGAGCCTCCGCGCGATCGCCGATCCGGAGCTGCGCGCGGTGCTCGAGGGCCTCGCGGCCGGCGTCGCCACCCCTCCGCTCAAGCTTGGAAAGATCAATTGATGCGCTTCGTTCGCCTGTGCCTCGCGCTGCTCGCCGTCCCGCTGCTTGCCACGGCGGCGCCCGCGCAACAGACCAGGCCGGCGCCGAAAGCGGCGCCCAAGGCCGCGCTGACGCGCGACTGGCGTACCCATGTCGTGCAGACCCAGTCGGGTGCGATCCTGACCGGCAACCCCGCCGCCAAGGTCCGGCTGGTCGAGTATCTGAGCTATACCTGCCCGCATTGCGCGCATTTCGTCGCCGAATCGAAGGCGCCGCTCTACGACGACCTGGTCCGCCGCGGCGAGGTGCGCATCGAGTTCCGGCATGCGGTGCGCGATCCGCTCGACATGGCCGCGGCGCTGCTCGCGCGCTGCACGGGACCGCAAGGGTTCGGCGGCGCGAGCCAAGCGATCTTCGCCGCGCAGGCGGACTGGTTCGAGCAGGGCCGGCAATGGTGGCAGGCCAATGCCCCGCGCATCCAGTCGCAGCCCGAGCTGGCGCGATTGAAGGCGGCCGCGAGCGGATCGGGCCTCACCGCGCTGATGGCCAAGCGCGGGATGAGCGCGGCGGCGGTGGACAAGTGCTTCGCGGCGCCGGGCGACCTCAACAAGGTGACCGCGATGACCAAGGCCGCCTGGAGCACGATCCAGGGTACGCCCAGCTTCACCGTCAACGGCAAGGCCGGGGGCGGCAGCGAATGGGCCAGCCTGCAACCCGAATTGCGCGCCGCGGGGGCACGCTGAGTCACAAGTTTCGAGTGGAGAGACGATTGATGCGTATTGCGATTGGCCTGGCATCCGCGATGGCGCTTGCCGCGTGCGGCGGCAGCGAAACCGGCAACAGCAGCACCCCGGCGGCGCCGGCTTCGCCGGTAGCGGGCGCGGCGGCGCCGGCCGGCACCCAATGGACCGAGAAGGTCGAGAAGACCGCCGAGGGCGGCTTCCGCATGGGCAACCCCGACGCGCCGATCAAGCTGATCGAATATGGCTCGCGCACCTGCGGCCATTGCGCCGCCTTCGCCAATACCGGCATGGAGCCGCTCAAGGCCTATGTCGCGACCGGCAAGGTGAGCTTCGAATTCCGCGACTTCCTGCTCAACCCGATCGATCTCGGCGCGGCGTTGCTCGGCCAGTGCGCCGGCCCCGGCCCGTTCTTCGCGATCATGGACCAGATGTACGAGCAGCAGCACACGCTGCTCGGCAACGGACCCAAGGAAGGCGATCCCTTCCTCCAGCAGGTCGAGGCGATGGCGCCGGCGCAGCGCACCGCGGCGTTGGCCGAGCGCTTCGGCTATCTCGCCTTCGTCCAGCAGCGCGGCGTCCCGGAGGCACAGGCACGTCAGTGCCTCGGCGACCAGAAGGCGATCGACGCGCTGGTCAAGGGCAACGAGGCCGCGGCCAAGGAATACAGCATCCCCGGCACGCCGACCTTCATCCTCAACGGCAAGGTGCTCGAGAACACCGGCACCTGGCCGCAGGTCGAGGCGGCGTTGAAGGCCGCGGGCGCCTGATCGGGTAAGCCGGGGGGCGGACCGCACAGCGATGCAGATCAAGCGGCTCCGCCTCACCGGTTTCAAGAGCTTCGTCGACCCTGCCGACCTGCGAATCGAGCCCGGGCTGACGGGAATCGTCGGGCCGAACGGCTGCGGCAAGTCCAACCTGCTCGAAGCGCTGCGCTGGACGATGGGCGAGAACAGCGCCAAGTCGATGCGCGGCGCCGGCATGGAGGACGTGATCTTCGCGGGCACCGCGACGCGCCCGCAGCGCGACTTCGCCGAGGTCTCGATCCTCGCCGAGGAGGCCGGCGGCGAGGCGGACGGCGAAATCGAGGTGGTCCGCCGGATCGAGCGCGGCGCCGGATCGGCCTATCGCATCAACGGACGCGACGTGCGCGCCAAGGACGTGGCGCTGCTGTTCGCGGATTCGGCGACCGGCGCGCATTCGCCCGCGCTGGTGAGCCAGGGGCGGATCGGCGCGATCATCCAGGCCAAGCCCGGCGAGCGCCGCCAGATGCTGGAGGAGGCGGCGGGCATCTCCGGCCTGCACGTCCGCCGCAAGGACGCCGAGCAGCGGCTGCGCGCGACCGAGGCGAACCTGACGCGGCTCGACGAGGTGATCGGCGACCAGGAGGCGCGGGCGGCGGCGCTCAAGCGCCAGGCGCGCCAGGCCGAGCGCTATCGCGAACTCTCCGACAAGATCCGCACCGCCGAGGGGCGGATGATCTTCGCGCGTTGGCGCGACGCGGCAGCGGCGGCGGACGCCGCGAAGCAGGAGGCGGCGGCCGCCGAGGCGCTGGTCGCCGAGCGCAGCGCGGCGCAGGAGATGGCGCTCGCGGCGCAGCAGGCGATGGCCGAGAAGCTCGCAGCGGCGCGCGCCGCGGCGCTGGCGGTGCGCGACCGCGCGAGCGAGGCGATGCACGCGCTGGCGGGGCTGCGCAGCGAGCGGGCCAGCGCCGAGCGGCGGATCGCGGAGCTCGGCGAGAGCGCGGCGCGGCTCGAGGCCGACAAGGGGCGCGAGGGAGCGCTGGCGCACGACGCCGCCGAGGCGCTGGCGCGGCTCGAGGCGGAGGCCAAAGCGCTCCAGATTCGCATCGAGGATGCGGAAGCGCGGATGCCGTCGCTCGATTCCGCGTTGGCGAGAGCGGAAGGAGAATCGCGGGACGCCGAAGTTGCATTGGCCCAGTCTCTTTCGGCGCAGGCAAGTGAGGCGGCGGAGACTCGGGTCGCCGAAGCGGCATTCTCCGCGGCAAGGGCGAGGGTGGAACGGGCGGAACGCGAGGCGGCGCGCGTATCCGCCGAGATCAACGCACTCGGCGATCCCGCCCCGCTCAAGGAAGCGCGGGCGCAGGCGATCGACGCCAGGGCCAAGGCCGAGCGCCAGGCCGAGACCGCGCGCACCGGCCTCGCCCGCGCCGATGCGACCGAGCGCGGCGCGGTCGAGGCGCGGACGCGGGCGCAGACCGCGCGCGCGGGCGCGCATGCCGAGCTGGCGCAGCTCGACAGCGAGGCGGCGGCGTTGGCCAAGGCGACGCGGCCAAGCGGCAAGGAGCGCCTGCTCGATAGGCTGAAGGTCGATCCCGGCTATGAACGCGCGCTCGCGGCGGCGCTGGGGGACGATCTGGAGGCTGGACTCGATCCCAAGGACGAGCGCCACTGGGCGGGCGCCGAGGCGCTGGCGAACGATCCCGGCGCGGCATCGGGGACGACGCCGCTGGCCCGGCACGTCGAGGCGCCCGCGGCGCTCGCGCGGCGGCTGGCGCAGGTGCTGGTGGCGGAGAACGACGAGGGCCAGCCGCTCGCCGTGGGGCAGCGGCTGGTGACGCTGGCGGGGGTGCTGCGGCGCTGGGACGGCTATGTCGCGAGGAGCGGCGGCGCGGCGGCGGCCGAGCGGCTCGAGCGAGTCAACCGGCTGCGCGCGATCGAGAAGGCGCGTCCGGCGGCGGTGCGCGCGGTCGATGCCGCGGACGCCGAGCTGGCGCGGATCGAGGGCGACATCGCCGAGGCGCGGCGCGCGGCGGCGGAGTGCAAGCGGCTGCTCGACCACAGCGATACTGCGGCGCGCGAAGCGGCACGCGCGGAGGATCGCGCGGCGGCGGCGCTCGAACGGCTCGACGCGCAGCGCGCCGACATGGAGGCCCGCCGGGCCCGCAGCGCAGCCGAGCTGGAAGAGGCCAATGGCGAGCTAAAGCGCGCGGAGGCGGCGCGGGCGGCGCTGCCCGACGGGAGCGCGACGCGAGCGAAGGTCGCGGCGCTGACCGCCGAGGCGGAAGCGAAGCGCAACGCGGCCGCCAATGCGCGCGCGGAGCGCGGCAATCTCGAACGCGACATGGCCAGCGCACGCGAGCGGCTGGCGGCCTCGCAGGCGGAGAGCAAGGGGTGGAAGGCGCGCGCCGGCGAAGCGGCGAAGCGGATCACAGAGATGGACGCGCGCGCCGTCGAGCTGGCGCAGGCGGCCGAGGCGCTCAAGGACAAACCCGCCGAGCTCGATGCCGGGATCGAACGCGCCGAGAAGGCCAATGAGGAAGCGCGGATCGAGAGCGCCGCGGCGCAGCTCGCCGAACGCGACGCCGAGGCGGCGCTGCGCGACACCGAGACCGGGATGCGCGCGGCGGGCGAGGCGCTGGCCGAGGCCCGCGAGGCGCGCGCGGGGGCGGTGGCACGGCATGAGAACCACGAGATGCGCCGGGTCGAGATGGGGCGCCTCTCGGGCGAGCGCTTCGAATGCCCGCCGCCCTTGCTGCCCGAGCGCGCCGGCTTCAGCGAGGACAGCGTGCGCGATCCGCAGGACGAATCCGCGGCGCACGAACGGCTGAACGCCGAGCGCGAGCGGATCGGGCCCGTCAATCTCGTCGCCGAGAGCGAGCTGGCCGAGCTCACCACCTCCGCCGAGGCCAATGCCAGGGAGCGCGACGAGCTGGTCCAGGCGGTACATCGGCTGCGCGGAAGCATCGGCACGTTGAACCGCGAGGGGCGGCAGCGGCTGCTGGCCGCGTTCGAGGCGGTCGACCAGCATTTCCGGCGCCTGTTCACCACGCTGTTCAATGGCGGGCAAGCGCATCTCGAGCTGATCGATTCGGACGATCCGCTCGAGGCGGGACTCGAGATCATGGCGCAGCCGCCGGGCAAGAAACTGCAGTCGTTGACGCTGCTCTCGGGCGGCGAGCAGGCACTGACCGCGGTCGCGCTGATCTTCGCCTTGTTCCTGACCAACCCCGCGCCGATCTGCGTGCTCGACGAAGTCGACGCGCCGCTCGACGACGCCAATATCGAGCGGTTCTGCGACCTGCTCGACGCGATGACGCGCGAGACCGCGACCCGCTATTTGATCGTCACCCACAATGCCGCGACGATGAGCCGCATGCATCGGCTGTTCGGCGTGACGATGGTCGAGCGCGGAGTCAGCCGACTGGTGTCGGTGGACCTCGGCGGGGCGGAATCGCTGCTGGCGGCGGAATAGGAAGGACAAGAACTCCTCCCCCGGAGGGGGAGGATTTAAGAGAGACATAAGGGTGGGTAGGAGAGTCGCGAGTATGAAACTGCTTCTGACAACCTTGTCAGCGATCGCGCTGGCCGCGCCGGCGGCGGCGCAGGTGCGCGCGCTCGACAATGGCGTCGAGGTGACGCGCGGGCAGATCGCGGTGCGGGTGACGGCGCTGACGCCGTCGATCCTGCGCGTGCGGCTGGCGCGCGAAGGCCGGTGGCCCGAGGATGCGAGCTGGGCGGTGCCGGCCGAGGTGCGGGCGCGGGCGGTGAAGGTCAGGGCGGCGGCGAACGGGTTCGCGACCGACGCGTTGGGCGTGAGCGTGGATCCGAAGACGTTGCAGGTCACGGTGCGCGATTCCGCGGGCAAGGTGATTGTGCGCGACGCTTATTCGCCGGTGATCGGACCCGATGGCGAGTTCGGGATGGGCAAGGCGATGCCGGTCGGCGAGCGCTATTACGGCCTCGGCGACAAGACCGGTCCGTTCGACCGGCGCGGCGCGAGCTATGTTCACTGGAACACCGACACGTTCGGCTATGGCCGCGAGACCGACCCGACCTACAAGTCGGTCCCCTTCTATGTCGCGACCGGTGGCGAAGGCGGCAGCTATGGCCTGTTCCTCGACAATCCGACGCGCAGCTGGTTCGATTTCGGGCACCGCCGCGACGGCGAACTCGAGATCGGCGCGCCCGGAGGACCGGCCGACTATTATCTGATCGCGGGGCCGACCCTGCCCGAGGTGGTGCGGCGCTATCACGACCTCACCGGCAAGGCGCCGCTGATCGCGCCCTGGGGGCTGGGCTACCAGCAGTCGCGCTACAGCTACATGTCCGACGCCGAGGTGCGCGAGATCGCCGCGCGGCTGCGCAAGGACCGGATCCCGGCGGACGTGATCTGGCTCGACATCGACTTCCAGGACCGCAACCGGCCGTTCACGACCAATGCGAAGACCTTCCCCGACCTGCCCAAGCTGGCGCGAGACCTGAAGGCCGACGGATTCGGGCTGGTCGCGATCACCGATCTGCATATCGCGCATGTACCGGGGCAGAATTACGCGCCCTATGACGGCGGCGTGGCGGGCAATCATTTCCTGCGCACCGGCAAGGGCGAGACCTATGTCGCGCCAGTGTGGCCGGGGCCCTCGGTGTTCCCCGACTTCACGCGCCAGGCGTCGCGCGTCTGGTGGGGCGGG
>NZ_JBCNMA010000041.1:0-25367 GCF_039595165.1 Sphingomonas sp. | reverse complement strand
CTCGCGCGGGACCGATCTGCCGCTGCTGACGCGGATGCTGATCGCGATCTCGGGCTTCCTGCAGGCCTGGGGGCTGTACATCCTGCTCGCGGCGCTGGTGGGCTTCGTGGTCTATGGCCGCTGGGCGGCGATCCCCGCCAACCGGCTCAAGGTGCACCGCGCCTTCACCGAGCGCTGGCCGTTCCGCCGCTTCAGCCGCCAGCACAACGCCGCGCGGTTCGCGGGGAGCCTCGCGACCCTGGTGTCGAGCGCGGTTCCGCTGGTCGAGGCGCTGCATGCGGCGGCGGCGGTGACGCCCAACCGCTGGGCGCGCGAGCGCGCGCTACACGTCGCGGCGCGGGTGCGCGAGGGGATCAGCCTGCGCGCCGCGATGACCGAGGCGGGGGTGTTCCCGCTGATGCTGACCGCGATCGTCGCCTCGGGCGAGGCGAGCGGGCAGCTCGGGCCGGCGCTGAGCCGCGCGGCCGACGAGCTCGACCGCGAGCTCGACGCGGTGACCAGCGCGATCGTGGCCTTGGTCGAGCCGCTCGTGCTGCTGCTGATGGGCGGGATCGTGCTGATGATGGTGCTGGCGATCCTGCTGCCGATCATCAACCTCAACGACCTGGTGACGCTCTAGCCGGTTCGAAGATGCGGACCCGCACCGCGACCTGGTCGCCGGGCAGGATGCCTGCCGCCTTGCGCACCGCGAGCTTGAGCGGGACGAGATAGCCGCCACCGCGGGGAAACAGCGAGGACTGGAACGGCTGGCCGTGCGCCTCCGCCTCGACCGGGATGCAGCCCCAGCCATAGCTGGCGATGCGGGCCGCCCATTGCACTTCGCCGGTGTGCGCGTCGGGAATGGCGACGAAGTAGAAGGGCGCCGGTCCGCGCCATTCGATGACGCGCCCATCGAACGCGATATCGACCAGCGCCGGCGATCCGCGCATCGTGCTACATCAGTCCTTCGATCGTGGCGCCGGCTGGCATGCCGGTGAACGGCAGGATGCGCGCGCCGTCGGCGGTCATGCGGACGCTGAGCCGGCCGTCCTCGCTGAGCGTCGCGTCGACCAGGGTCTGGCGGCGCTGGGTGGCGGGGGCGATGCGGATGCGCGTGGCGGTGCCGATCTTCTCGGCGGTGAGGAGCAGCGACGGAACCGCGACCGCCGCGCCGCCGTCCTTGGGCGTGCAGGTGCCCGGGTCGGTGGTGAGCTTGCCGTCGATCGCCTGGCCCGAGCCGCCGATGGCGATCCTGGCGAATTCGAGCTGCATCACCAGGTCGCAGGTGAAGGGCAGATTGGGCTGGAGCGCCTGGAGCACCGAGCTGTGCGCGCTGCCGCTGACATCGTCGAGCACGGTGCGGCCGAAGCGCATCAGCCCGCGCCCGCCCATGTCGGTGTCGGGGCCGGTCGCCTTCCAGTCGGCGGCGAAGGCGAGGCTGGTGAGCGAACGCAACGGCGCCCAGTTCCACTCGAACTTGCTGCCCCCGGCGACGCCGACCTCGCCGTTCCACACCGTGCCGGCGACGCCGGTGCGCCACGGCCGGTTCTTGAGGAACACGCTGGCGGGCATCGTCGCGAGCATCGCCAGCGCATAAGCGGCTATGCCGAGCACCACGAAGACGGTAAGACGCCGCCGTGCCGACCAAGACGCCAATCCGGACGCCAGCGATGCATCGCCGCGACTTGTTGAAATCAGGCCTGTTGCTGCCGCCGGCATTGCTCGCGAGTCCCTCCGTGTTCGCCGCCGCCGTGCAGGGCAAGAAGCCCAAGCGCGACAAGCGGCCGGTGGCGCTGCTGCTGCCGCTCTCCGGACCGCGCGCCGCGCTTGGCCTTAGCATGCGGCAGGCGGCGTTGCTCGCGGATTCTGGGCCCGAGATCACGGCGTACGATACCGGCGGGACGGCGGCGGGCGCGGCGCTGGCTGCGCGCAACGCGCTCAAGGCCAAGGCGGCGATGATCCTGGGGCCGGTGACCGCCGAGGAAGTGACCGCGGTGGGCCGCGAGGTCGCCGGGCGGGTGCCGGTGGTCGCGTTCAGCAACAATGCCGTGGTGCGTGCGCCCGGCACCTGGGTGTTCGGGATCACGCCGAGCCAGGTGACCAGCGCGATCCTGCGCTACGCCCGCTCGCGCGGGGTGAAGAGCGTGGTGGTGATCGACGATGCCACGCCCTGGGGCGCCGCCGCGGCGCTGGCGGCGGGCAAGGTGCAGGGCGAGATCGGGATCGACGTGCGCGTGCTGACCGTGACCGAGGGGCAGCCGCTGCCCGTCGCCGGGGAGGCGCCCGACGCGGTGCTGCTGCCCGGCAGCGGCGAGGCGGTGCTGGCGGCGGCGCGCAACCTCAAGGAGACGGGCATCCAGCTGCTCGGCACGGTGCAGGCGCTCGACCATCGGCCAGCGTCGCTCGAGGTGCTCAACGGCGCCTGGCTCGCCAGCCCCGATCCGGCGGCGTTCGGCAAGTTCGCGGGCGAGTTCCGCTCGCGTCACGGCGGCGATCCGGGCGCGCTGGCGGCGCTGGCCTATGACGCGGGCGGGATCGTCAAGGTGCTGCGGGCCAAGGGCGAGATCAGCCAGGCGACGCTGCTCGCCGAGACCAGCTATCCCTGCGTCACCGGCAATGCCCGCTTCCGCAGCGACGGCAGCGTGGCGCGCGAGCTGGCGATCCTGATGGCCGGGCCGACCGGATACGAACCGGTCGCGGTGAGCCTGGGGGCGTGACGCCGCGCCCTGACGAGGGCGGATTCACGCTGCTCGAGCTGATCATCTCGCTCGGGCTGTTCGCGCTGATCGCGGTGGCCGGGCTGGGGCTGCTCGACAGCGTGCTCAACGTGCAGGGACGGACCGACACGCGGCTGTCGCGGCTGGCGGACCTGCAGCGCGCGATGTTCGTGATCCAGAGCGATCTCGACCAGATCACCCGCGGCGAGGTGTCGGGCGGCGGGGGCGGCATCGCCTTCACCCGCATCGCGGGCGGTGTGGGCGGGCCGCCGGTGCCGGTGCGCTATGGCGCGGCCGAGGGCGTGCTGGTGCGCTCGGCGCCGCAGCCGCAGATGCTGCTGCACGGTGTCGCGGAGACGCGGTGGCGGTTCCGCGACGGCGATGCCTGGATCGACCGCTGGCCGCCGAGCGAGGAGCGCAAGGAAGACTGGCCGCGCGCGGTTGCGGTCGAGATGCAGGTCGCTGGCGTCTCGGGGCCGCAGGGCTTGCTGCGCCGCGTGGTGGTGCTGCCCGACCGGCCGAAGGACGACCGATGACGCGGGGGCGCGACGGCGAGCAGGGCATGATCCTGGTCAACGTGCTGATGTTCGTCGCGATCGCGAGCGGGCTGGTGCTGTTGATGATCAGCCGCGAGGAGCTGGCGCTCGACCGGTCGCTCAGGGGGCGCGAGGCGGCGCGGGCGGCGGCGATCGTGCGCGGCGGCGAGCTGTCGGCGATCAGCGCGCTGCGGCGCGACGCGCGCGAGGCGCCCGAGGTGGATCATGCGGGCGAGCCCTGGGCTTCGATCGGAGCGAAGGGCGCGGCGATCGACGGGGGCAGCTTCGACCTGGCGGTGAGCGATGCCGAGGGGCGGTTCAACGTCAACTCGCTGCGCAGCGGCGAGGTGGCGCCGGTATTGCTGTTCCAGAAGCTGGCGGCGATCGCCGGGCTCGACGAGGCGCAGATGACTCAGGCGATCGCCTATGTCCGCGGGCAGGGCCCGGTGACCGATGTGCGGCCAATCCGGCTGCTGCCCGGAGCCGACCGGAACGCGATCGCGCGGCTGGAGCGGATGGTGACCGCACTGCCCGGCACCACGCAGATCAACTTGAACGCCGCCGACCAGGAGCTGCTCGCGATCCTGTTCGACGATCCCGTGGTCGCCGAGCGGCTGGTCGCGATCCGCAAGCGCAACGGGCAGATCACGCTGCGCGACCTCTCCGACCAGAAGGTGACTCAGCCGCCGGGCACCAGCTTCCAGTCGGGCACCTACTGGGTGCGGGTGCGCGCGACGATCGGCGGCACGGCGCAGGACGGCGCGACGCTGATCCAGCGTGAGCGGGACGAGGACGGCAACGTCGAGGTGCGGCCGGTGGCGCGCTGGCGCAACGCCGCGGTGCCGCCCGAGGCGCCGGCGCTGGGCGGCTAAGGCGCGGAAAATCTCTGCCGCGCTTGTGCGAGGCGCAGTGCGGAAGTTTGCACTGAGTTTACACTATCGCGCGGTTTTTCCGCGCGGTGCCAGATACCAGTTCGACGAATCGAAGAGCCGATGGCGAGTCGCCGCCAACGGGATTGGATCAGGCCAAATCCAACATTGCAAGCTTGCGAGCGGACAGGGGTTGAAATTGATGATATAGTGTATCATCTGCGCCGCGTGCAGTTGGAGTGGCGTGATGCGAGCGATGATCGGGAAGTGGTTCGACGGGTTTGCGGTGGGTGCGTCGGCACTTTGCCTGATACATTGCCTGGGCCTACCGCTGCTGATCGCGGCGCTGCCCGCCATCGCCAACCGGGTCGATCCGGGCGAGGGGTTTCACCTCGCCGTACTGCTGTTCGCGATCCCGACGAGCGCGTTCGCGCTGATCGAGGGCTGGCGGCGGCACCGCGGACTGGCGCCGCTGTTCGTGGGCGGAGCGGGATTGACGCTGATGGCGGCCGGCCTGGCCTTCGAGAATTGGGTGGCGGTGGAGACCGGGGTGACCGTTGTCGGGAGCCTGCTGCTCGCCGGCGCTCACCTCGCCAACTGGCGGCGTCGCGCACGGGCGAGATGTTCGTCCTAGGCCGGCGCGGGCTCGCGCAGCACTGACGCCAGCATGTCGGCGAGGCCGCGGCCGGCCCTGCCATCCTGGTCCAAGTCAGGATTGTAGATCGTGATCTCGATGCCGCATGCCTTGTCGCTGGCAAGGGCAATGCGGAGCACGGCCGCCAGCTCGTCCCAGGACAGCCCGCCCGGAACCCTGAAATCGACTGCCGGCATGACGGCATCGTCGAGCACATCCGCGTCGACATGAATGAAGAATCCGTCGAGCTCGTCGCGTGCCAGATGCGCGATCGCAGCGCGGGCGGCGGGCTCGACGCCCATCTCGTGCAGCGCGGGCAAGTCGTAGACCTCGAGCTCCGGCGGCATCGGCTGGCTGCCATATTCGGCCTGATCGGCATGGTCGCGATAGCCGAAAGCGACGGCATCGCCGGGGCGCACCAGCGGCCCCCGGCCCTGGATATCGATGAGCGGGGCGGGGCCGTAGCCAGTGGCGAAGGCGAGGTCCATCGACGCGCCTTCGCCATTGGGCTCGGCCTCGGGCTGGAAGAAGTCCGCGTTGCCGTCGATGAACAGCAGCCCGTAGCGGCCGCGCCGGCGCAAGCCGAGCATCGAGCCGAGCAGGATCGTACAATCGCCGCCGAGGATCAGCGGGAACTCGGCCTTGTCGAGCACCGCTTCTACGGCGTCTGCGAGCAGCGGCGACCATTGCACGATCGCCTTGGCGTTCAAGGTGCCGGTTGCCGGGTCGGGCGCAGGATCCTTGCGCGGGAGGGGAAGCCGGCTCGTGCGGCGCGCGCCGATCCGATCGGCGAGACCGAGGCTCAACAGGCGATCGGCGAGACCTTCGACACCACCGCCGGCCAGGCCCAGAGTCGAGGGCGCTTCGATAATCGCGTAGCTGCGGGTCGGCATCGAAAGGCTCCGCTTTCACGGCTCCAACCCAGGACCGGGACTCCGGGTTCCGCCTTAGCGAATCCCGGGCAGGTCCAGTCCCATCTCCTTCGCGCAGTCCCTTGCGATCTCGTAGCCCGCGTCGGCATGCCGCATCACGCCGGTGGCCGGGTCGTTCCACAGCACGCGTTCCAGCCGCCGGGCCGCCTCCGGCGTGCCGTCGGCGACGATGACCATGCCCGAATGCTGCGAATAGCCCATGCCGACGCCGCCGCCATGGTGGAGCGAGACCCAGGTCGCGCCGGATGCGGTGTTGAGCAGCGCGTTGAGCAGCGGCCAGTCGGAGACGGCGTCGGAGCCGTCGCGCATCGCCTCGGTCTCTCGATTGGGGCTGGCCACCGAGCCGCTGTCGAGATGGTCGCGGCCGATGACGATCGGGGCCTCGAGCTCGCCGCTCGCGACCATCTCGTTGAAGGCCAGGGCGAGGCGGTGGCGGTCGCCAAGGCCGACCCAGCAGATGCGCGCGGGCAGGCCCTGGAAGGCGATGCGTTCGCGCGCCATGTCGAGCCAGTTGTGGAGGTGATGATTGTCGGGGAGGAGCTCCTTGACCTTGGCGTCGGTCTTCCAGATGTCGTCGGGGTTGCCCGACAGTGCGGCCCAGCGGAACGGGCCGACGCCGCGGCAGAACAGCGGGCGGATATAGGCGGGGACGAAGCCGGGGAAGGCGAAGGCGTTGTCGACCCCTTCGTCCTTGGCGACCTGGCGGATGTTGTTGCCATAGTCGAGCGTGGGGATACCGGCTTCGTGGAAGGCGAGCATCGCGCGGACATGGGTGGCCATCGAGCTACGCGCCGCTTTCTCGACCTCGTGCGGGGCGGTCTCGCGCTTGGCGAACCACGCGTCGAGGGTCCAGCCGGCGGGGAGGTAGCCGTTGACCGGATCGTGCGCGCTGGTCTGGTCGGTGACGATGTCCGGGCGCACGCCGCGGCGGACCAGCTCGGGCAGCACCTCGGCGGCGTTGCCGAGCAGGCCGACCGAGACGGGCTTGTCCGAGGTACGAATGATTTCAAGCGCTTCTTCGATGCTGTTGGCAGCGCGATCGAGGTAACGGGTGCGCAGGCGCATCTCGATCCGGCTGGGTTGGCATTCGACCGCGAGGCACGAGGCGCCCGCCATGGTCGCGGCGAGCGGCTGCGCGCCGCCCATGCCGCCGAGGCCCGCGGTGAGGATCCATTTGCCGCTGAGATCGCCGCCATAATGCTGGCGCCCGGCCTCGACGAAGGTCTCGTAGGTGCCCTGAACGATGCCCTGGGTGCCGATATAGATCCACGAGCCGGCGGTCATCTGGCCGTACATCGCCAGTCCCTTGCGGTCGAGCTCGTGGAAATGCTCCCAGGTCGCCCAATGCGGCACGAGGTTGGAGTTGGCGATCAGCACGCGCGGGGCGTCGGGATGCGTGCGGAACACGCCGACCGGCTTGCCCGACTGGACCAGCAAAGTCTGGTCGGCGTCGAGCTTGCGCAAAGCGTCGACGATGCGGTCGTAGCTCTCCCAGTCGCGCGCGGCGCGGCCGATGCCGCCATAGACGACGAGCGATTCGGGCGCCTCGGCGACGTCGCCGTCGAGATTGTTCATCAGCATGCGCAGCGGGGCTTCGGTGAGCCAGCTCTTGGCGCTGAGATCGGTGCCGGTCGGCGCCTTGATGCGGCGGCTGTTGTCGGTGCGGGTGGTCATGCTTGGGCTTTCGCGAAGTCGATACAGGCGGTGAGGATGGGGCGGAGGATTTGCTGGCAGGCTTGTGCCGTTTCCTCGTGCCAGGGTGGGGGCCAGGTATCGGAGGTTTCGATCAGATAGGTGCGCATCGCCAGCTCCATCTGGATGGCGTGCACCCCTTCGTCCGGGCGGGCATAGTGGCGGGTGATCCAGCCGCCCTTGAAGCGGCCGTTGGTGACTCGGCTGTGCGGACTGGCGTCGCAGATCGCCTCGACCGCCTGGGTGAGGGCGGGGGCGCAGGATGCGCCGTCGTTGGTGCCGATATTGAAGTTCGGCAGCTCGCCGTCGAACAGCTTGGGCACGACGCTGCGGATCGAGTGCGCATCGTAGAGGACGAGCGCGGGGTGAGCCGCGCGCAGGCGCTCGATCTGGAGCGCGAGGGCGAGGTGGTAGGGATCGAACCACTCGGCGCGGCGGCGCTCGATCTCGTGCTGGTCGGGCAGCGCGCCCGGTTCGTAGAGCGGCTCGCCGTCGAAGGTCTGGATCGGGCAGAGGCCGGTGGTGAACTGGCCGGGATAGAGGGTGTGGCCCGAGGGATCGCGGTTCACGTCGATCACGGTGCGCGAGACGGTGGTGCGGACGATGGTGGCGTCGAGCTCGCGCGCGAAGGCGTAGAGATGGTCAACGTAGAGGTCGGCGTCGTGGCGGGCGAGATCGGGCGAGACGAGGCCGTGGATGCCTTCCGGGATGTCGGTGCCGGCGTGGGGGATGCTGACGATGAGCGGGGCGCTGCCCTGTTCGACGCGGATCATCGGGTGGGGCTCCGCTTGATCCGGAGATTTGGTTCACGCGAAGGCGCGAAGGCGCGAAGAGAAGGTGTTTCGCGCAGAGACGCAGAGAGCGCAGAGGCGACAAGTTCAGCCGCGCGCAGCGCCTCCCCGTCGCGCCGTTGCGGCACGCATCGTCGCTGAAACAAGGAAAGCCGCTGACGCGGCGGGGCCGCGTCTCTGCGTTCTCCGCGTCTCTGCGCGAAACATCTTCTTCGACTTCCTTCTGCTTCGCGCCTTCGCGCCTTCGCGTGAACCATCCCCTTCACTCCTCGATTCCCGGCAGTCCGTGGCCGAGCGCACCGCTACTGACCAGCGCCGTGGCGGCGGCGATGTCGGGGGCGAAGTGGCGGTCGTCCTCGAGATGGGGGACTTGAGCGCGGAGCAGGGCGCGGGCGGCTTCGAGCGGTTCGCTCGAGGTGAGCGGGGCGTGGAAGTCGCAGCCCTGCGCGGCTGCGAGATATTCGATGCCGAGGATGTGGGCGAGGTTGCGGGTCATGTCGAGCAGGCGGCGCGCGCCGTGCGCGGCCATCGAGACATGGTCCTCCTGGTTGGCCGAGGTGGGGATCGAATCGACGCTGGCCGGATAGGCGCGCTGCTTGTTCTCGCTGACCAGGGCGGCGGCGGTGACCTGGGGGATCATGAAGCCCGAATTGAGGCCGGGGCGCGGGGTGAGGAAGGCGGGGAGGCCCGAGAGCGCGGGATCGACGAGCATCGCGATGCGGCGCTCGGCGAGGCTGCCGATCTCGCAGATCGCCAGCGCGAGCATGTCGGCGGCGAAGGCGACCGGCTCGGCGTGGAAGTTGCCGCCGGACAGGGCTTCTCCGGTATCGGTGAAGATGAGGGGGTTGTCGGTGACGCCGTTCGCCTCGATTGCGAGCGTCGTTCCCGCCTGGCGGATGAGGTCGAGGCAGGCGCCCATCACCTGGGGCTGGCAGCGCAGGCAATAGGGGTCCTGCACACGCTCGTCGCCCTCGCGGTGCGAGGCGCGGATGGCGGAGCCGGACATGAGGGTGGCGAGCGCGTCGGCGACCTCGATCTGGCCCTTGTGGCCGCGGACCTGGTGGATGCGCGGGTCGAAGGGGGTGTCGGAGCCCTTGGCCGCCTCGGTCGAGAGCGCGCCGGTGACGAGCGCGGCGCGGAACAGGCGCTCGGTCTCGAACAGGCCGGCAAGCGCATAGGCGGTGGAGAATTGCGTGCCGTTGAGGAGCGCCAGGCCCTCCTTGGGGCCGAGGGTGAGGGTGCCGAGCATCTGGCGCGCGGGGCGGGCGATGCCGTCGATCAGCACCTCACCGGTGCCGATCATCGCCGCGGCGAGATGGGCGAGGGGGGCGAGGTCGCCGCTCGCGCCGACCGAGCCTTGCGCGGGAATGAGGGGTGTAATGCCGCGGTCGAGCATGTCCTGGAGCATCGCGATCGTCGCCGGCTTCACGCCGCTATGGCCCTGCGCCAGGCTGGCGAGCTTGAGCGCGATCATCAGGCGGACGACCGGGGCGGGCATCGGATCGCCGACGCCGGCGGCGTGGCTGAGGACGATGTTGCGCTGGAGGGTTTCCAAGTCCTCGTCGCCGATCTTGACCGAGGCGAGCTTTCCGAAGCCGGTGTTGATGCCGTAGACCGGCTCGTGGCGGGCGAGGATCGCCTGCACGGCGTCGGCGCTGGCGGCGACCTTGTCATGGCAGGCGGGGTCGAGCGGGGCCGCTTCGCCGCGATAGATGGCGTTCCAGGTGGCGAGCGGGGTGTTGCCGGGGGTGATCATTGGCCTGCGTGGATCCGGGCGTGGAGGGGGTTGGCGCCGATGCGGTAGACCAGCTCGGCGAGGTCGGTGACGTTCCAGATCGCGAGGTCCGCGGCCTTGCCGGGCTCGAGCATACCGGTTCGGTCCTGGAGGCCGAGCGCCCGCGCGGCGTTGACGGTGATGCCGCGCAGGCATTCGGCGACGGTCAGGCGGAAGAAGGTCGCGCCCATGTTCGCGGCGAGCAGGATCGAGGCCATCGGCGAGGTGCCCGGGTTGCAGTCGGTGGCCAGGGCGATGGGGACGCCGGCGGCGCGCAGGGCGGCGATCGGGGGGCGGCGTTCCTCGCGGGTGAAGTAGAAGGCACCGGGAAGGAGCGTGGCGACGGTGCCCGACGCGGCCATTGCGGCGATGCCGGCGTCATCGAGATGCTCGAGATGATCGGCGGAAAGCGCGCCGTGACGCGCGGCGAGCGCGGCGCCGTGGAGGTTGGAGAGCTGCTCGGCGTGGAGCTTGACGGGGAGGCCGTGGGCGACTGCGGCGGCGAGGACTCGGCCGGTCTGTTCGGGGGTGAAGCCGATGCCCTCGCAGAACGCGTCGACCGCGTCAGCGAGGCCGGCGACGGCGGGGATGATGTGCTCGCAGACCAGATCGACATAGCCGTCGGCGTCGCCCTTGTACTCGGGTGGGACGGCGTGGGCGGCGAGCAGGGTGGTGCGGACGCGGATGCGGCGCTCGGCGGCGAGGCGACGGGCGGCGCGGAGCATCTTGAGCTCGTCGTCGAGGGTGAGGCCGTAGCCGGACTTGATCTCGACGGTGGTGACGCCCTCGGCGATGAGCTGGTCGAGGCGCGGGAGAGCGGAGGCGATCAGCTCGTCCTCGCTCGCGGCGCGGGTGGCGGTGACGGTGGAGAGGATGCCGCCGCCGGCTCTCGCGATCTCCTCATAGGTCGCGCCTTCGAGGCGGGCCTCGAACTCGCGGGCCCGGTTGCCGGCATGGACGAGATGGGTGTGGCAGTCGATCAGGCCGGGGGTGATCCAGCGGCCCTCGCAGTCGATGATCTCGATGGCATCTGGAGCGTCGGATTCGGGGCCGGCATAGGCGATCGTGTCGCCGGCGGCAGCGACTGCGCCATGCTCGACGAGGCCGAGGCCGTCGCCCGTCATCGTCGCGAGGCGGGCGTTGCGCCAGAGCTTGTCCGCGGGAGTCGCCATGCGCCTTATGGTTGGACAAGCGCGCCATTATGTCTAGACATAATCGGATGGACTTGTGGTTCGAATCCGCGCTGCTCGAGGATGGCTGGGCCGATCGGGTTCGCTTCCGCCTCGCGGATGGGCGGATCGAGGCGGTCGAGCCCGGGGTCGAGCCGGATGCGGGCGACGAGCGGCATTTCGTGGCACTGCCGGGGCTTCCCAATCTGCACAGCCACGCCTTTCAGCGCGCGATGGCGGGGCTGGCCGAGGTGCGTGGGCGGGCGGACGACGATTTCTGGTCGTGGCGCGAGCTGATGTACCGCTTCGTCGGGCGGATCGGGCCGGAGGAATGCGAGGCCGTCGCGGCGCAGGCCTATGCCGAGATGCTCGAGGCCGGGTTCACGCGCGTGGGCGAGTTCCATTACCTGCATCACGCGCCGGACGGATCGCGCTACGACGACGTCGCCGAGATGTCGGGGCGGATCGTGGCGGCGGCGGAGAGTGCGGGGATCGGGCTGACGCTGCTGCCGGTCTTCTACGCGCATGGCGGGTTCGGCGGGCAGCCGGCGGGCGCGGCGCAGGCGCGGTTCCTGAATGACGTCGAGGGGTTTGCCGGGCTGGTCGAGCGGGCGAAGGCGCAACTGCCGCCGGACGGGGTGATCGGGATCGCGCCGCACAGCCTGCGCGCGGTGACGCCCCAGGAGCTTCGCGTGCTGCTGCCGATAGCGGATCGCGGGCCGGTACACATCCATATCGCTGAGCAGATGAAGGAAGTCGTGGATTGCCTGGCCTGGAGCGGCAAGCGGCCGGTGCGCTGGCTGCTGGACGAGATGCCGGTCGATCGCCGCTGGACGCTGGTGCATGCGACGCATGTCGAGGCGGACGAGGTGGCGGGGATCGCCGCGAGCGGGGCGGTGGCGGGACTGTGCCCGATCACCGAGGCGAACCTGGGCGACGGACTGTTTCCCGCGGCAAAGTTCATGGCACAGGGCGGCATGATCGGGGTGGGAAGCGATTCGAACGTGCGGATCGACGCGGCGGAGGAATTGCGGCTGCTCGAATATGGGCAGCGGCTGACGCGGCGCGCGCGCAACGTGCTGGCGGGCGAGGACCGGCCCGCAACCGGGGCGCGGCTGTTCGATGCGGCGGTGAAGGGCGGCGCGCGATCGCTCGGCGTCGAGACCGGGCTGGCGGCAGGGCGGCCGGCCGATATCGTGTCGTTGAACCGCGACGATCCCACCTATGCCGAGCGCAAGGGCGATGCGCTGGTCGACAGCTGGGTGTTCGCGAGCCGCGCCGGGATCGACTGTGTGTGGCGCGGTGGGGTCAAGCGGGTCGAGGGCGGGCGGCACCGGCGTCGCGCGGCGATCGAGGCCCGTTACCGCACGGCGCTGGCGCGGCTGATGGCATGAGCGTCGAGGCGCGTATCCGCGGCGACATCGAGTCGCGCATCCGCTCGGGCGAATGGGCGCCGGGTATGCGGGTGCCGACCGAGCATGAGCTGGTCGAGGCCTATCGCTGCGCCCGCGCGACCGCGAACAAGGCCTTGAGCCGGCTGGCGCGCGAGGGGCTGATCGAGCGCAAGCGGCGCGCGGGGAGCTTCGTCGCGCGGCCGCAGATCCGCACGGCGGTGGTCGGCGTGCCCGATATCGGCGCGCTGATCGAGGCGCGGGGGGAGGCCTATCACTGGGAATTGCTCTCGGTCGAGCTGCAGCGGCGCGCGCCGGAGGGCTTCCCGGCGCGAGCGGGCGGATGCTGGCTGGCGCTTTCCGGCGTGCACCATGCCGGCAAGACGCCGTTCGGGTGGGAGGAGCGCTGGCTCGACCTCGCCGTCGCGCCGGGCGCCGAGGATGCCGATTTCGCCGCGACCGCGCCGGGCACCTGGCTGCTCGCCAACGTGCCGTGGACCGACGCGCGGCACCGGATCGGCGCGGCGGGCGCGGAGCCGGTGGCGGCGCGGCATCTGCGTATTGCCGCGGGCGCGCCCTGCCTGCAGATCGAGCGCTGGACGTGGCGCGGCAAGGCGCCTGTCACATCCGCGCGTCAGGTGTTTCCGGCGGATCATTATCAACTGGTCGAGGATTTCACGCCCCGCGGCTGATCGGGGCGGGCGAACCAAGGGAGTGCGTATGTTCGACAAGGTCTTCCTGAAGCACCCGCGCGAGGTGGGCGAGAGCTATGCCGAGCATTTCGCGACCGCGACCGGGTTCGGCGCGCGGATGGTGATCGGCGGGCTCGCCTGCATCGTCCATGGCGTGATCCCGGCGCTGTTCGTGCGCACCGCGAGCGACACGGTGAAGGCGCTCTACGGCCGGATGAAGGCGCGCCAGCCGGCGTTCGCGGAAAAGCCGCCGGCGTTCACCGAGCCCGCATGGCAGATGGAATACGAGATCTAGGGCGGATTGATATTCAGGATCGAGGCAACGTTATTCCTCCGCCGGAGAGGGAGGAATATTTGGATGTCGATACAGCCTGGATCTGCAGCAAGGGGGCAAGATGCCGGTCGAACATGTCGCGATCGTCGGCGCGGGCTTTTCGGGCACGCTCCAGGCGATCAACCTGCTCCGCCATGAGGGTCCGCGCGCGACGCTGATTGAGCGCGGCAGCCGCGCGGGCGAGGGGCTGGCCTATGGCGCGGCGCATCCCAGCCATGTGCTCAACGTGCGCGCAGGCAATATGAGCGCGCTGCCGGACGATCCGGGGCATTTCGCGCGCTGGCTGGAGGCGCGCGGCGTCGCGGAGGCGGCGAGCGCCTTCGCGTCGCGCGTCACCTATGGCGAGTATCTGCGCGAGATGCTCGACGCGGCGCTCGCCAATAGCGGCGGGCGATTGGCGGTGCGCTATGGCGAAGTCGTGGACGTGATCGAGAATCGCGGCGGGCTGGCGCTGGCACTTGACGGCGGCGAGAGGATCGACGCCGATGCGGCGGTGCTCGCGGTGGGCAATCTGCCGCCGCACGATCCGCCGGGGCTGACCGACGGTGCGCTGCCGGGCGACCTCTACAAGGGCGATCCCTGGGCCGGGGACGTCGCCGACGGGCTTGGGGCGGACGACACGGTGCTGGTGATCGGGACCGGGCTGACGATGGTCGACGTCGCGCTGATGCTGGAGGCGCGGGGCTTTGCCGGGCGGATCGTCGCGCTGTCTCGGCGCGGGCTGTTGCCGCGGCGGCACGACCGGAGCAGCGACTGGGCGCGGCTCGAGGAGCGGCCGGCGACGATCGCGTCAGGGCTGGTGCGCCAGCTGCGCGAGCGCGCCGAGACGATCGGCTGGCGCAACGCGGTGGACGAGCTGCGGCCGTTCACCCAGCCGATGTGGGCCAATGCCAGCGAGGCCGAGCGAGCGCGCTTCCTGCGCCATCTGCGGCCGTGGTGGGACGTGCACCGCCATCGGCTGGCGCCCCAGGTCGCCGACCGGCTGGCGGCGATGCAGGATCGCGGGCAGCTCCATGTGCTGGCGGGCAAGACGATCGCGTTCGCGCCGGAGGCCGGCGGGGTGGCGATGACCTGGCGACCGCGCGGGCACGCGACGCCGGAGACGATGCGGGTGCGGCGGATCGTCAACTGCACGGGCCCGCTCGGCGATCTCAACCGCACCACCGATCCGCTGCTGGTCGCGCTGCGCGAACGCGGAGCGATCCGGCCGGATGCGGCGAATCTCGGCATCGACGTCAACGGCGTGGGGCAGGTGATCGGCGCGAACGGGCGGCCGAGCGAACGGCTCTATGCGCTGGGCCCGATGACGCGCGGCGCCTTCTGGGAGATCGTCGCGGTGCCCGATATCCGGCGCCAGACCTGGGACGTGGCGCGGCGGCTGTCCAACGCGCACTGGGTCGGCTGGGAGGGGTTGTAGACCAGCCGCGAGGGCTTCGTCATCCCCGCGAGTGTGGGGATCCATTCTGGCTTGCCTTCTGGCAAGAACCGCAACGCCACGGCGAATGGATTCCCGCCTGCGCGGGAATGACGGTTTCAAGTTCGGGGTGTGATTCTAAGCTTCGCCCCGCAGCGCCAGGCCGCGCTCGATGTCGCGCGCGACGACCGTCGCGGTGAGGCGCCCGACGAGCCGCTGCGCGCTGCGCCAGGCGGAGGCTTCGGCGGCGCGGTGACGGTTGCCGGCGATCAGGCGGCTGCCCCAACTCTGCGCGAACGGCGCGAAATCGGCCGGGTCGCTGCCCGGCAGCCGGTCGGCGACCACCATCGAGGGAAAGGGCAGCGCGGTGCGGGGCGAGGCGAACAGGTTGCGCTTGTCCACGGCCGCTTCGGCGGTCTCGGGATCGAACAGCAGTGCACCCGCGACCCGATCGACATAGTGCGAGGGCGACAGCCGCGCCCACCACGAGGCGGCGAAGCAACCCAGGCCCTCGGCGACGAGCAGCACGGCCCGGTCGGCGCGCAGCACGGCGTTGTCGAGCTGGGCGGCGAGGATCGAGCGGTTGCCGTTCGGATCGAGCGCGAGATGGGTGTCGCCGAACGCGGGCCAGCCGAAGCGCTCGCTCCAGGCGGGGGTCTGCGATTCGCTGATCGTGATCACGGAGAAACGATGCGGAGCTGGGGCGAGCGCGAGCGTCATGGCAATCTCCCTTGCGCGCAAAATGCCAAAACCGGGGGCGTCCGCGCAAGATGCGAACGCGTGATCATCCGTTGGGGGTAGGAAAGCAATGCTTCAGTGGTGTGAAGTCGCGGCGCAGGCGGCGGCGCGTGTCAAAAGGAAGGCGCGCTCCCGCTCGTTGCGAGTGAGCGCGGCGGCAGTCTCGAACGCGACCTTCGCCTCCGCGAGGCGCCCCGCGCGGAACAGGAAGTCCGCACGGGCGGCGGGGAGGGGGGCGTAGTTGCGCAGCGCCGCGGCCTCCGCCAGCTCATCGACCAGCGCGAGTCCCGCCTCGGGGCCGAACGCCATGCTGTGCGCGACCGCGCGGTTGAGGTCGACCACGGGCGAGGGCATCACCTCGCGCAGCCGGTCGTAGAGCGCGGCGATGCGCGGCCAGTCGGTATCCTCCGCCTTGCGCGCGCGGGCATGGCACGCGGCGAGCGCCGCCTGGAGGGCATAGGGACCGTCGCCGCCGCCGAGCGCTTCGGCGCGGGCGAGCGCGTTGAGGCCGCGGCGAATGAGCAGCTGGTCCCAGTGCGCGCGATTCTGCTGGGTGATCGGGACGAAGGCGCCATCGAGGCCGGTGCGGGCACGCAGGCGCGAGGCCTGGATCTCCATGAGCGCGAGCAGGCCGTGGACCTCGGGCTCGTCCGGCATCAGGCCGGCGAGGATACGGCCGAGCCGCTGCGCCTCGGCACACAGCGCGGGGCGGATCAGGTCTTCGCCCGCGGTGGCGGCATAGCCCTCGTTGAAGATCAGGTAGACGACCTCGAGCACCGAGGCGAGGCGGGCGTTGCGTTCGGCGCCGCGCGGCACCTCGAAGGCGAGCGCGGCACCGCCGATCGTCTTCTTGGCGCGGACGATGCGCTGGGCGATCGTCGGCTCGGCCGAGAGGAAGGCGCGCGCGATCTCGTCGGTGGTGAGCCCGCCGATCAGGCGCAGGGTGAGCGCCGCGCGCGCCTCGGCCGAGATCACCGGGTGGCAGGCGGTGAAGATCAGCCCGAGTAGCTCGTCGCCGATATCGTCGTCCATGGCGGCCTCCAGCGCCTCGACGCCGCTGATGTCGGCTTCGTCGAGGTCGCGGGCGATCTCGGCATGCTTGCGGTCCTGCATCTTCGCGCGGCGCAGGCCGTCGATCGCGCGGCGCTTCGCCGCGGCGGTGAGCCATGCGCCGGGATTCTGCGGGACGCCGGTCTTCGGCCATTCGGCGAGCGCGATCAGCAGCGCGTCCTGCGCCAGCTCCTCGGCCCGGTCGACGTCGCGGATCATGCGGGCGAGGCTCGCGATGAGCCTCGCCCGCTCGATCCGGAAGACCGTCTCGATCGCCCGCTGGGTGGTTGCGTCCGCCGCCATGCCCAAGGGTTAGGGGAGCGCGGCGGCGGAACGCAAGCGGATCAGCGGTTGGCGAGCTTCTCGCCGACGCCGTCGTGGATCGCCTGGGCTTCGGCCGGGATGAGATCGGCGAAGTCCTCCATCTCGAACAGCGGGCGGATCTCGATCTCGCTGGGGCCGAACATCGGGTTGGGGCAGCGCTTCACCCACTCGACCGCCTCGTCCATGTCCTTGACTTCCCACAGCCAGTAGCCGGAGACGAGCTCGCGCGTCTCGGCGAAGGGGCCGTCGATCACGGTGCGGCTGGGGCCGTCGAACGCGACGCGCTTGCCGAAGGATGAGGGCTTGAGCCCGTCGCCCGCGACCATGATGCCGGCATTCACCAGCTCCTCGTTGAACTTGCCCATGTCCACGAACATCTGGCTGAGTTCGGGCGAGGGCTTCATGCCCTCTTCGCTGTCCTCGGTCGCCTTCACGAACACCATCACACGCATTGGAATTCTCCTTGGTTGGCGAGGTCCGCGATCGGCCTCGTATCCTGACGACGAGCGAGCTTGCGCGGAATCGACACGGGTACGAATTTTTTTTCGGTAAGCGGAAATCGCCGCCCTCGCCGCCGTGCGGAGCGCTTCACCACTTGTAGTTGACGCGCCCGCCCGGTCTCTGCGCTTTTGCCTGATACTTGCCGCACGGCTTCGCCTTTGTGGGCGTGCAGGCCTTTTTGGGCGCGGCTTTGGGCGGGCATTTAACGGTTCGGCCTGCCGCGTCCCTGCAGGGCGCCGCAAGTGCCGGGCTGCCGCTGCCCATCGCGATTGCGATAACGAGGATGAAACTCTTCATCAGCGCTACTCCGGTCCAGGAGCGCGCAGTCTGGCCGCACGGCGACCAATACGCAATGTGATGGCGCGATGATGAGAAATGGTCGGGGAGAGAGGATTCGAACCTCCGGCCCCTGCCTCCCGAAGACAGTGCTCTACCAGGCTGAGCTACTCCCCGACGGAGTGCCGGATCCTTGAAATGCCCCGGGATGGGCGGACCGGCTTTCGCTTGGAGGCGCGCCTATAGCCAGCAGTTTCGCTGGGCGCAAGCGGGTGCGCGAAAGCTTTTTGAGGCGCGAGGGTCAGGCGCCGCGCGCGCCCAGCATCGCCGCGATCGACGTGAACTTCTCGCGCGGGGCGCCGTCGCGGGCGGCGGCGATCTCGGCGGCTTCGATCTTCTGCCAGTCGCGGAAGGTGACGACCTCGGCGCCGCGCGACGCGAGCAGGGCGTCGAGCGCGGGGCGGCCCTGCTTGCCGCTGTTGGGCTGTGTGTCCGCGGCGATCTTCTCGACGATGGCGAAGCCGTCGGGGCGGTTGGTGCCGATCGTGCCGGTCGGGCCGCGGCGCGCCCAGCCGACGGCGTAGAGGCCGGGCAGCACGCGCCCCTCGTCATTGGCGAAGCGGCCGGCGCGATCGTCATAGGGCACGCCCTCGATCGGCGGGGTGCGATAGCCGATGCACGAGACGACGAGGCTGGCGGGCACGGCATAGGTCTCGCCCGTGCCGATCGCTGCGCCGCGCTCGTCGAGACGGGTGCGTTCGACGATCACGCGCTCGACCCTGCCGTCGCCCTCGATCCTGACGGGCATGGCGAAGAAGTCGAAGATGATGTGCACCGGCTTGTCGACATGCGCGGCGGCGAAGTTGCGCAGGTGCGTGATCGACTTGCGGTGGCCGGGCTCGAGCATCGCGTCGTCGAGCTCGGGCGGGAAGTCGGCGGCGTCGACCACCGGCGCGGCGCGCTCGAGTTCGCCGAGCTCGCCGAGCTCTTTGGGGGTCATGTTGATCTGGTGGGGGCCGCGGCGGCCGAGCAGGGTGATCGTGTCGATCGACGATTTCTCGAGCGCGGCGAGCGCGTGGCGGACGATGTCCGAGCCGGCGAACTCCGCCTGAGTCTTGGCGAGGATGCGCGCGACGTCGAGCGCGACATTGCCGTTGCCGATCACCACCGCCCCGGGACCGGTGAGGGGCGGGTTGAGCTCGGCATAGTCGGGATGGCCGTTGTACCAGCCGACGAACGCCGCCGAGCCCGTGACGCCGGGCAGGTCCGCGCCGGGGATTTCGAGCGGGCGGTCGCGCGGCGCGCCGGTGGCCAGGACGACCGCGTCGTAGAGGTCGAGCAATTCGGCGATCGTCACCTGCTCGCCGATCGTGACGTTGCCGACGAAGCGGACATTGTCGGTGAGTGCGGTCGCCTCGTAGCGGCGCGAGACGCCCTTGATCGACTGGTGATCGGGCGCGACGCCGGTGCGGATCAGGCCGAAGGGGACGGGAAGGCGATCGATGATGTCGACACGGACCTGGTCGCCGAACTGCTTCTGACATGCCTCCGCGGTATAGTAGCCCGCCGGTCCCGAACCGATCACCGCGATATGCCGCATGCCCGACCCTCTCTTGTCTGTGAGCCGAGCCTAGCGGGGAATGCGCGCAGGGCAAGCTGGCGCGGCGCGTGCCACGCTGTTAGCTCGGCAGGATGAGCGAGCTGGAAATCGTCGCGGTCGTGCTGGGGGTGGCGAACATCCTGCTGATCATCCGCCGCAGCATCTGGAACTACCCGGTCGGGATCGCGATGGTGATCCTCTACGCCTTCGTCTTCTGGGAGGTGAAGCTCTATTCGGACGCGCTGCTGCAGGGATTCTTCCTGGCGGCGCAGCTCTATGGCTGGGCGGCGTGGCGCCATGCCGCCGCGGATGCCGGCGAGGTGCGGGTGGAGACGCTCGACGCGCGCGGCCGCATCCTGTGGATCGGCGGCGCGATCGTGGCGGCGCTGATCTGGGGATGGGGGATGCACCGTTTCACCGATGCCGCCTTGCCCTATTGGGACGCGCTGGTGGCGATGCCGAGCGTGGCGGCGCAGTTGCTGCTGGCGCGGCGCAAGCTCGAAAATTGGGTGTTGTGGATCGCGGTCGATATCATCGCGATCGGGCTCTACTGGACCAAGGGGCTGACGCTGACCGCGGGACTCTATGCCGGGTTCCTGGTGCTCGCGACCGCCGGGCTCCTGCAATGGTGGCGGGTGTGGCGGAGGGCGTGACGCGGGGGTTCCTGCTCGGCAAGTTCATGCCGCCGCATGCCGGGCACGTGCTGATGTGCGAGGCTGCGGCGGCGCAGGTGAGCGAGCTGACGATCCTGGTGTGCTGGCTGCCCGACGATCCGATCCCGGGACCGTTGCGGCTGCAATGGATGCGCGAGCTGTTTCCGAACGCGCGGGTGATCGGCCATGACGCGGTGGTGCCGCAGACGCCGGAGGCGCATCCCGATTTCTGGGCGATCTGGCGCGGGATCGTCAAGGCGGCGCACCCCGAGCCGATCGACCGCGTCTTCGCCTCGGAAGCCTATGGGGAACGGCTGGCGGCGGAAGTCGGCGCGGTGTTTCATCCGGTCGATCCCGGGCGGCTGGGGATGCCGGTGTCGGGCGAGGCGGTGCGGGCCGATCCGTGGCGCCACTGGGATCTGCTGCCGGCGCCGGTGAAGCCGTATTTCGCGCGGACGATCTGCCTGCACGGTCCCGAAAGCACCGGCAAGTCGACGCTCGCCGCGGCGCTGGCGCGGCACTATGCGACCTTGTTCGTCCCCGAATATGGCCGCACCTGGTGCGACTGGCACGGCAGCGATTGCCGCATGGAGGACTTGCTCGCGATCGCGCGGACTCACGATGCGATGACCCGCTCGATGCTGCGCTGGTGCAACCGCCGGCTGTTCCTCGACACCGATCCGCTGATGACCGCGGTGTGGGCCGAGATGATGCTCGGCCGGCGCGATCCGTGGTTCGATTCGTGGGACGCGACGGCGGATCTGTACCTGCTGCTCGACATCGATGCGGCCTGGGTCGACGACGGCACGCGGCTGTTCGGCGATCCCGCAGCTCGGGCCCGGTTCATGGGATTGTGCCGGGAGGTGCTCGAACGGCGCGGGGTGCGCTGGGCGATGATCTCCGGCCCGCCCGAATCGCGGCTCGAACAGGCGATCGCGATCATCGATGGACAGGGTAAGTAGCGGGGACGGTCGCGTACCGGCGCGACCTGTGCGATGGCGCACGCTTTCAACTGGAACCCGCCTGCATGACGCTCCGCACCATCTGCCTCCACGGTCCCGAAAGCACCGGCAAGTCCACGCTCGCGCCGCGCCTCGCTGCGCATCTCGGCGGGGAGGTGGCCGAGGAATATGGCCGCGAATATGCCGAGGCGCGCGGGATCGACTTCACCATGCAGGATCTGGTCGAGATCGCGCGGACGCATGACGCCGGGGTCCAGACGATGCTGGCGGCGGAGCTCACCCCGCTGATCCTCGACACCGATCCGCTGATGACCGCGGTGTGGGCCGACATGTTGTTCGGCAGGCGCGATCCTTGGTTCGACGCGTGGGACGGCGTGGCCGACCTCTATCTGCTGTTCGATATCGATCTGCCATGGGTGGCCGACGGGACGCGGATGTTCGGCGAACCCGAGCAGCGGCAACGCTTTTTCGACTTGTCGAAGGCCGAGCTCGAGCGGCGCGGGGTGCGCTGGGCGCTGGTCAGCGGCGGGGGCGAGGCGCGCTGGGAGAGCGTGCTGCGCGCGGTCGAGGCGGCCGGCTAGCCGCTCAGGGCACCGTCGTCACCGCGAGCCCGTCGCCATTCTTGCCGACGTCGATGCGGCGCAGCACCTTGCCGGTCTCGGCGTCGATCTCGGCGATCTGGTTGCGCATCGTCTCCGCGGCGTAGAGGCGCTTGCCGTCGGCGGACCAGACCAAGGTCACCTGCGCCGCCTGCGGCTCGCCCGAAACCGGGAAGCTGCGTAGCACCGAATGGGTCGCGACGTCGATCAGCGTGACGCTGCCCTTGTCGACATTGCTGGTCGCGACGGTCTTGCCGTCGGGGCTGGCGATCACGCGGATCGCGTTGCCGTCGATCGCCAGCTCGGCGAGCTTCTCATAGGTGCCGGCGTCGAGCACGGTGAGGCGCGGCGCGGACAAGTCGCCGACGAACACCTTGCCGCCGGCCACCGCGACTCCCTCCGGCTTGCCGCCGACGGCAAGGTCGCGGAGCTTGGTGTTCTTGACGAGGTCGACCACGCTGACCGTGCCCGATCCGATATTGGCGACGAAGCCGCGCTCCTCCCCGAGCAGCGCGACCATGTGCGAGCCCTGCTGCCCGGTCGCGATCGAGGTGATCTTGCCGTCGGGCTCGACGATCGCGACCGAGCTGCTGCCCTCGGTGGTCGCGATCAGCCGCTCGCTCTTCGGCATCCACAACAGGCCGTGCGGGCGCTTGTTCGGGGCGAGCTCGATCGTCGCGATCTTGCCGAGCGGATCGAGGTCGACGATGTCGATCGTGGTGCCGCCATAGGAGACCACCGCCGCCTGGGTGCCGTCACCCATCACCGCGATCTCGTGCGGCTGTGCGCCGGTCGGGATCCTGGCGAGCTGCTTGCCGTCGGCGAGGTCGTAGATGCCGAGCGTGTCCTCGCCCTTGTTGCCGACCAGCAGCAGCTCGCGCGCGGTGGCGGGAAGGGCGGCGGTGGCGAGCAGGGCGGCGGCGAGGATCAGGCGGCGCATGGATGTCTCCCGATTTTTGCCGGAAAGACTGTGCGTTTTACATGAACCCCGCAAGAAAAAAGGCCCGTCCCGCGGTGACGGAAAGGGCCTTTCGGTAAGTGTTGGCGAAGCGCTTACTGGCTCGGGGCGAGCCCGGTGTTGAGCACCCATCCGACATTGTCGTTCTCGTCGGCGACTTCCCACCACAGGCCGTTCTTGTTGCCGGTGGGATAGACGATGCCGCCCGCCGGAATGGTCCGGATGACCTTGGCGCCGCCGGCCGCCGACACGCGCATCGCCACCGGGCGCTGCGCGGTGAAGGTCTTGGTCGGCGCGGCTTGCGCGGTGCCGGCGTCGCCGGGGCGGACCAGCCCGAGCTCGGTCACCAGCTTGGTATAGGCCTGGATGAAGGACAGCGTGACGATGCGGCCGATCTCGGTATTGTCGTAGCCGCCGCCGACCGCGCCCACGCCGCCGCCGAGGAACCCGACGCCGCCGCCGCCGCCGAAGGCGAGGTTGTTCTTGGCGGCATAGCCCTCGGTCGTCGCGATCGTCTCGGTGGTGCGGACATTGGTGATCGAGAGGACGGTGTTCGCCTCCATCTTCTTGCTGCGGATGCCCGCTGCGAGCCCGCCGAGGCGGCCGCCGACCAGCCCGCCGATCAGCCCGCCCGCGGCGCTGCCGCTGACATTGCTGTTGGCGCCCTGGATCTCGGCGACGAGGACATAGTCCGCCGCCTTGATCTGGCCCTGGCCGACATTCGAGCCGCGCTGCAGCCCGAGATTGCCGCCGATCGCGCGCTCACGTTCGGCCGCCTGCAGGCCCGAACCGCGATCGACCAGGTTGAAGCAGCCCGAGCGCTGGACGAGCACCTTGAGCAGCTTCTGCGGCGGGGCCAGCGAATATTGCGTCCAGGGGCGGGGATCGTCGCCGTCGACGACCGAGAGCGTGCCGAGCTTGCGCGTGCAGCGCGGCACGTCGTTCATTGTCGCTTCCTGCAGCTTCTGGCCGCCGCTGGGCTTGGCGAGTCGCTGCGCCTGCGCCGAGCCGGCGACGCACAGAACGAGCGCGGTGAGGGCCACCGCGGGAGACTTCAACATCGATTCTTCCCCTGTTACCTGTCGCCCCGGAATAGCCGATCCGGCTGCGGGTTGGAATAGTTTCGAGGCCGCAATCGATCATCAAAAGGGGGTAGCGCTACCCCAAGTGGAGGGTTCAGTTCTCGATCCTGGTCCGCTCCGACCTCCCGCCCTCGATCGTCCAGAGGTCGCCGAAATCCTCGTGCACGAGGTCGTCCGGGCGCTTGCCGCCGAGCTGCTGGACGATGTCGGGGACGGTGTTGCTGTGGCCGACGATCAGCACCGGGCCGCCGGCGGCCTTGGCGCGGGCGACGATCGCGGGAGTGTCCTTGGGGTCGTAGGTCTCGGGGGTGACGCCGACCGCGGCCGCGAGCGGCGCGGCGGTCTGGCGCGAACGCTTGAAGTCGCTGACATAGATCGCCTTGAGCGTGCGGCCGTAGAACCATGCCGCGAGCTGGTCGGCGCGCGCCTTGCCCTGGGGCGTGAGGTCGGGATCGGGCTGGCCGGCGGGCGTATCGTAGTGGCGGGTGACGTAGATCGGCGCTTCTTCCGCCTGGCCGGCGAGGGCGCCGGCGGCGCAGAGCATGCTGAGCAGCGCAACGAGATACTTCAGGACTTGCATGGCGATTCACCTCCGCGGCGATGCTTGGCGCAGTCGCGGGCATGCGGCAAGCGAACCCGTCAGATCAGCTTCATCGCATCGCGCGTCGTCGCGCCGCTGGCGGTATTGTCGAGGATGATCCAGCTTTCGGCGCCCGCGGCGACCCCGGCGACCGCGGCTTGCCGCCACGCCGCCAAGGCGGCCTCGTCATAGGGGGACCAGTAGATGCGCGGGCTACCGTGGAGACGGAAATAGGCGAGGCCAGGCCAGCCGCCGGGCATGGCGGCGGCCGGAACCGGCGCGGGATCGGCGGCGACGCGTGCGATGCGATGCGCGACGAGCAGCGCCTCGGCGGGCGGATCGAACCAGCTCGGATGGCGCGGCTCGAACGCGACGGGGCCGCCGACGATCGCATCGAGCCGGGCGAAGAACGCTTCGGCGAGCGCCGCGTCGAAGGCGAGGCTGGGCGGGAGCTGGACGAGCACCGGGCCGCGCTTCTCGTCCAGCCCGGCGATCTCGTCGGCGAAGCGCGCGAGCGGCGTGTCGCAATCGACAAGTCGCGCCTCGTGCGTGATCGCCCTGGGCAGCTTGACGGCGAAGCGGAAGTCCGGCGGCACGCTCGCCGCCCAGCGCGCATAGGTGGCGCGGCGATGCGGGCGGTAGAAGCTCGAATTGATCTCGGTCACGTTGAAGCGCTGGGCATAGCGTTCGAGGTTGCTGGCACCGGACGGGAAGCGGTCGCGGATGTCGCGGGGAAGCGCCCAGGCGGCGGTGCCGATGCGGAGAGTCATGCCGCACCAGCGCATGCGGGCGCGGGGGGTTCCTGCGCGGCATCTGCCCTGCTAACGGGCGCCGATCATGGCAACCGACCTTTCCCGTATCCGCAACTTCTCGATCATCGCGCATATCGACCATGGCAAGTCGACGCTGGCCGACCGGCTGATCCAGCGCACCGGCGGCCTGACCGCGCGCGAGATGTCCGAGCAGGTGCTCGACAACATGGACATCGAGAAGGAGCGCGGCATCACCATCAAGGCGCAGACCGTGCGCCTTGACTGGAAGGGGCCGGACGGGCTCGACTATGTCCTCAACCTGATGGACACGCCGGGGCATGTCGACTTCGCCTATGAGGTAAGCCGCA
>NZ_JBCNMA010000040.1:0-25371 GCF_039595165.1 Sphingomonas sp. | reverse complement strand
GTGCCGCCGGTGCCGCCGCGCGGCGGATCATCACCGCGACGCCCGCGGTCTGCACCACCTCGAGCCCGGTTCCGGCGAACATGCGCCGCAGCGCCTCGACCGCGCTGAAATTGCCCTTGATCGCGTTGGTGCGCACTCCGGCGAGGTCCGCGGCCGGCGCGATCACCTGCAATCCGGACTGCTGCGCGATCATCTGCACCGCATCGCCCGCATCGCTCGCCGGCACCGAATATTGCCGTGCCGCCTGCGCCCAGGCCGGCGTCGCCGCGAGGCAGGCGCCGAGGCCGGCAATCGCCGCTCCCGCCAGAAACATGGCCCGCGCCCCATTCCGCATTTGCCGCTCGCCCATTGGCTGTCTCCCCCTGGTTCGCCGGTCATCCGGCCTCATGGGAAGAGAGGGACGGCTATGCGAAATCCCCCACTCGGGATGCGATTCCTCCGCGCGGCGGCCAATCAGACGCTAGTGCGAGGGGGAGTTTTGCCTGCGCGCGAGGACAAAGGCGTCGGGAGTCTCGCTCACCTCGCCGTTGAACGCAGCCGCCGCCGCATTGGCAAAGGCACGCGAATCGCCGACGCGAAATACCCCGATGAATTCGGCGCGCCCGAGCGAGGAATCGTTGATCACCACTGGCTTGGCGGCGTGGCGATTGACCTCGGCTGCAGCCGCCGCGAGCATCTGGCCGCGGAAGATAAGCTGGCCGCGGCGCCAGGCGAGCTGCCGCTGCACCTCGCTTGGATCAAGCCGTGCGCGGCGCGGGCCGATCGTCGCGGCGACGAACTGTTCGTCGCGGTCGAGCACGAGTTGGCGCGACGTTCCGCGTTCGGCGTCGGTCACCTTCACGCGCCCTTCGGCTACCGTCACCGCGATGTCGCCGTCCGCCGCGCGGCCGACGGTGAAGTCGGTGCCGACTGCGCGCGCCGAGACGTCTCCCGCCTCGACCAGGAACGGCCGCGCCGCATCGTGCGCAACCTTGAACGACGCCTCGCCCCGACGCAGCACGATGCGGCGCTGCCGGTCGGAAAAGCGCACCTGAAGCACCGTGTCGCCATTCACGAACATCGTCGATCCGTCGGCGAGCGCCACCCGGCGCACCTCGCCGCGCGCCGTCTCGATCCGGCCGGGCAGCTGGTCCTCGGCGACGACGCCCATCCCGATCGCGAACAGCATGGACGCGGCGATCGCCATCTTGCGCCACGGCAGCGGCTTGGTCACGCGCACCGGCTCGTTCGTCGTTCCGGCGTCCAGCGCGACCAGCCGATCGACATCGAGCCAGGCGGCCTGCGCCTTCACCCAGGCTCCGAGATTGCGCGTATCGCTCGCCAGCCACTGGTCGAGCGCCTGCTGGTCCTCAGCGGTCAGCGGACCTTCGGAAGAACGGACGACCCAGGCAGCGGCGCGCGACTCGGCGTTATCCGAATCCCCAGAACCTACGCTTGCCACGCTCATCATCCTCCGCGCCCGTCTGAGGCGCCTTCATCGCTTCCATCAACAGCCGCAGCGCCTTCGCCAGGTGCTTTTCGACCGTGCTTTCGGAAATGCCCATACGCTCGGCGATCTCACGTTGCGACAATTCCTCGAGCTTCTTGAGCTGGAACGCCTGGCGGCATTTGGGCGGCAATGTCGCGATCGCGGCGTGCAACCGCGCCAGCTCCTGCTCGCCACTCAGCCGACGAAACGCACCGATCTCTTCATCGACGATGTTCAGCGACTCGAAATCCGCCATCAGCTCGATCGACACGATCCGCGACCGGCGGACATGCTCGCCGACGATATGGCGCGCGGTGACGAACAGATAGGCGCGCGCGCTGACGATCCGATCGATATCGACCGTCCAGATGCGGGCATAGGCCTCCTGCACCACCTCATCGAGCTCGCACGAGGTGAGGCCGCGGATCCGTCCGGCAAGCCAGTGCCGAACGTCGCCCTCGTGCGGAAGCACTTCGCGCGCGAACCAGAGAAGGCGAGCCTGATGGTCCATTCGCACAGAGCATCAGCAAACGGGGCCGCCGTCAAGGTAAAAGCGTCACAGAACGTAAATAATGTCGAAGTAAACTACTGAGCACGCACGAGAATATCGCGCGGGGACTATTCCCCGCTGCGCCCGACTTTAGCGGCCTTCGTGAAGCGCCTATTGCGTGATGCGCTTCACCACCTTGCCGTCCTCGCCCAGAAACTCGATCACCGGCAGGCCGTCGTCACCGACCTTCATCACCAGCCGCGGCCGGCCTTGCTTGTCGGCGAGCCGAACGACGGCCTCCTCCAGCTGCTTGCCGGCGAAGAAGCGCTCGGCGCCGACGCCGCCATTGGCCTTGGCGTACGCCATCATCTCCTCGCGGATCCCGGCCTTGCCCGCCTCGGTCGGCTCACGCGAGGCGCGGTCGCTCATTTCCATCAGCGGCTGGATCGACGCGTCGGGACGATCCCATACGCGGATCCCGGCAACGCGCTTGCGGTCGTTTTCCGAATAGACCATCCCTACGGTCTGGTCCTGCTTGTACTGGTCGAACAGGATCGAGGCGCTGGCCGAATTCTTGCCGTCGACGGTGCGGTTGCCGAAGCCCATGCCGCCGACCTCGTCGCCATTGTCGTTGAAGAACAGCATCCCGCCCTGGCTGCGATTGTGATGCTTGTATTCCTTGCCGTCCATGAACAAGCCCGGAAAGCGCGCCTTGTTGGCGAGCACCAGCCGGTATCTGCCATTGGGCTCGACGATGTTGACGCGGCCGACATTGATCTCGTCGAAGGTCGCGGTGCGCCCCGTCGCCGGCGCCTGGCCCGAGGTGGCCACCGCCCATCCCCCGGGCAGCAGCGCGCCGACGCCGAGCGCGGTGCCGAGCGCCAGCGCCATTCTCCACCGGGATCCCGTCATCGCTCCGTCTCCTCAATAGTTCCAGTCGGCCACCGGCGCGCCGGCCGGGGCATTCTTGCGCACATGCGCGCCCATCTCCTTGATCACGCCGGTCCAGTCGGTGTGGTGCCAATTATGGCCCTTCTTGGGCCGGCCATATTCGAAGCGGATCGGATAGTTCGCGCCGCCGACCTCGCGCACCATTTCCTCGAACTTGTAGACGCCGAGGTTGAGGAAGAATTCGTCCTGCTCGCCGGCGAAGAAGTTGAGCTTGCCTGACAACTTCGGCGCGAGGCGGGCCCAGTTGGTCCGCGCATAATCGGTCAGGTCGAAGCCGTTCTTGCGATAATATTCGGCGACCTCGCGGTCGATCACGCCGGTCAGCGGATCGAACAGCGCGCGCGGATAGCCGTCCTTGTCGGTCGGCCCGTAGGTCGATTGCCAGATCGCGAGCTGATAGTAGCCGCGCCCGCGATCGCCGAGCATCAGCTCGAGCTTGGACAGGTCGCGCATCGACAGGCCCGGAAGCCCCTCGCGCGACCGGCGGAACGGCCGCTCGGCGACCTGCCATTCGCTGACGCGATACTCGAACATGTTCGGCTCGCGATAGATGTCGGCGAGGCCATAGCGCGTGAAGTCGATCGGATCGGGATTGAAGATCCATGCGCCGCCGAACATGTCGGGATAGTGGAGCTGGAGCGCGAGCGTCTCCCACCCGCCGGTCGACGCGCCCTCGACGATCCGGCCATAGGGCTGGTCGATCAGCCGGAACTTCTTCTCCAGATAGGGCATCAGCTCCTTGGTGATGGCGTCGCCCCACGGACCGTTATTGGCCGAGTTGAGGACGTAGGATTCGAAGAAATAGGGGCTGTACTGCTCCAGCGTGATCGCGACGAAGCGCGGCATGCCGTCGCCGTTCCAGTCCTGGTAGAACTGGTACCCGGTCTCGAGCGCGGCGTCGGCGGCGCGCTCGCGCGCCCGCGGCGTGTCGGTGGACGCATCGGTGGTGAAGCCGAACGGGATGTCGCCATGGCTCAGCGCATAGACCGCCGGGTAGCGCGCGTTCGGATTTGCGTCGAACCCCTTGGGCAGCAGCACCGTCGCGCCGATCGTCATCGGCATTCCCCAGAAGTCCGACAGCACCTTGCTCCTGATGCGGACATGCTTGAGCCAGGGCGTCTCGACGGGCGCCGCGGGCGGCGGGATCGTCTCGGTCAGCGCCAGCGCGATCGGCGCGCTCGCCACGGGCGAGATGCGGACCTTGGCAACCTTGCTGAACAGGTTGCCGCCGCTGAGATAGGCGGGCACGCGCGCCTGGTTGGGGGCGGGCACCCACAGGGTATGGCCGTCCGATCGCTTGGTCCGGACATAGCGGATCAGCACGGCCTGGACGTTGTATTCGCCGGGCGGCAGGCGCTTGAGGTCGATCGGATAGCCGACCGAATCCTGCCCGACCGTGACGCTCGCGCCCGGCTTCATCGCCTCGACGTTGATCGCGAACGAGGGCGGCCCGAGCATGCCGATCGCCGAGCGCGGCTCGGCGACATCGGTGCCGGCGGCGACCACGATCAGCCGCCCCGTCACGGGTTCCTTGCTGTCCGCAGGAAGCTGAACCGAGAAGCTGAGCTGCGCGGCGGCGGGAAGCGCCATCGCGATCGCGATCCACGCGGCGACGGCACGCAGCGCACCGCGAATTGTCGAGCCCAAACCGGTCACGCAAATCCCCCTCTCAAACCTGTCCCTGACTAGGAGGATGGACGTGCCGGCCATTTCCCCCAGTCGTTCAGCCCGTTTTCCGCATCACGATCCGGCCGCGCTGCATCACCAGCACGGGCGCGCGCGTCGCCGTGATGTCCGCGACCGGGTTGCCCGCAACCGCGACGATATCGGCGTCCTTGCCGGTCTCGATCGTTCCGACGCGTTCGGCGATGCCGAGCAGCCGCGCCGCGTCGCGCGTGCCCGCGACCAGTGCGGCGGCCGGACGCATGCCGTAGCGGGCGAGCAGCACCATCTCGGTGGCGTTCTTGCCATGCCCCTTGTCGACGACGCTCATGTCCGTCCCGGCGGCGATCGGCACGCCGATGCGGATTGCCGCGCGCAGCATGTCGTGATGCGCCTTGGACGCGACCCGCGCCTTCTCGGCGATGTTGGGCGGGTAGTTTCCGCTGTGCGTCTCGACCCAGTCGATCGCGGTGCAGGTCGGCACCAGGAAGACGCCCCTCGCCTTCATCAGCTTGAGCGTCGCCTCGCTGAGGAAGCTGCCATGCTCGATCGAGTCGACGCCGGCCTCGATCGCGATCCGGGCGGCGGTATCGCCATGCGCATGCGCGGCGACCTTGCGGCCCCAATTATGCGCCTCTTCGACGGCTGCCGTGATCTCCTCGCGCGTCAGCTGCGGGACGTCGACCGGGTCCCAGGACAGCACTCCGCCGGACACGCAGATCTTGATCGCGTCGGCGCCGTTGTTCATCTGGTGGCGCACCGCCTCGCGGCATTCGGCGCCGCCCGAGCAGACGCCGTCGATCGCTGTCTTGGGCGCGACGCGTTCCGCTGGAAACGGCGGCTGGTCGCAGCTCCCGCCGCGCGCCGTGATCGGGTTGCCCGAGGCGAGGATCCGCGGCCCGGGGGTCAAGCCGGCGTTGATCGCGTTGCGCAGCCCGATATCGATGAAGTAGCGCGCGCCGACGTGGCGCACCGTGGTGAAGCCGGCCTCCAGCGTCAGCCGCGCATTGGCGCCGGCGTAGAAGGCCTGCTCGCTTTGCGTGCGCATCATCTGCTTGAAGACGTGCCGGTAATAATCGGCATCGGATTCGAGCGTCAGGTGCGAATGCGCGTCGATGAAGCCTGGCAGCAACGTCGCATCGCCAAGATCGATGACCTCGGTCCCCGCCGGAATCTCCGCGCTTGCGCCGATGCCGGCGATGCGGCCGTCGCGCACCAGAATGACCGCATCATCGCGCAGCCGCTCGCTGGTCGCGTCGAACAATCGCGCCGCTTTGAGCGCGATCAGCCCCTCGCCGGCAGGAGGCACGCCGCGTTGCGGCGCGGCCGAGCATAGCGCCAGCGCAGCCAGCGCCGCTCCGAATCTGCCGATCCGCTTCCACCCCATTTCGCGCCTCCTCCCCGGAACGACGGTCGGCACCTCGATTTCCGCCAGTCGGCATGGGGGATCGTCGTCCTTCGCACGTCGTAGCGTGAAGGGCCTGAGCGAATCCAGAGACGGAGGCAACCCATGACCAAGATGCGGATCGAGGGCTCGTTCGTGGCGACCGTGACGCCGTTCGATGCGACCGGCGCCGTCGACTATGGCGCGTTCCGCACGCTGATCCGGCACCTTGGCGACCACGGCACCCGCGCGGTCCTGTTCATGGGATCGACCGGCGAGCCGACCCTGCTCAGCCCGGAGGAGAAGAAGCGGCTGATCGTCGAGACGACGAAGCTGCGTCCGGCCGACATGCTGTTCTTCTATGGTTGCAGCGGCGCGACGACCGACCAGGTGATCGACAATGTCCGCTTTGCCGCGGCCAGCGGCGCCGACGGCGCGATCATCGCGCCGCCGCCCTATATCTGCGCGCCGGAGAGCGACATCGTCGAATTCTACCTCGAGGTGGCGGATGCGACCGACCTGCCGCTCGGCGTCTACAACAACCCGCCGCGGGTGAAGACCGACCTCGACTGGACGCAGCTGCTCCGCCTGTTCGCGCACCCCAACATCGTCGTGCACAAGGAGTCGACGGCGCGGGTCGGACAGGTGGGCCGCATCCTCGCCGCGCGTCCGGACGTATCGGTGATGTGCTGCGATTCACCCAATCTCGGCCTGGTCGTGCCGACCATGGCACTGGGCGGGCACGGCACCGCCAACATGACCGGCAATCTCGCTCCGGCGGAGATGGCCACGCTTTCCACGCCATGGCGGAGCGAGGGCGACGCCGCGCGTTTTCGCGAGCGATATCTCGCGCTGCTTCCGCTGATGCATTTCAACTATTCGGCGATCAATCCGGTCGCGGTGAAATCCCTGATGCGGGCATGCGGGCTCCCGGTCGGCAGCCTGCGCAAGCCGCTTCGCGGACTCGACCCCGCCGCACTTGCGGCGGGCATCCAGGCAATCCGCGACTTGGGGCTGGACAAGCGCTACGGCTACGACCTTCGCGTCCCCGCAGTTTAGGCCGTGATCAGCCACGCTTTGCCGCGATATACCGGTCGACCTGTTCCTCGAGGACATCGAGCGGCAACGCGCCTTGGCTCAGGACGGCTTCGTGGAAATCGCGAATGTCGAAGCGTGCGCCAAGCGCCTTCTCCGCCCGCGCACGGAGCGCAGCGATGCGAAGCTGCCCGACCATGTAGCTCGTCGCCTGTCCCGGCCAGTTGAAATAGCGGTCGACCTCGCGCGCGATGTCCGTGTCGGAGACCGAGCTGTTCGCCCGGAAATAGGCAATCGACTGATCACGCGTCCAGCGCTTGGAATGAATGCCGGTATCGAGGACCAGCCGGATCGCCCGCCATACCTGGAGCGAGAGCATGCCGAACCGCGCATAGGGGTCCTTGTACACGCCCATCTCATTGGCCAAGCGCTCGGAATACAGGCCCCACCCCTCCATATACACGCCGTATCCGCCGAACTTGCGGAACTTGGGGATGCCGGTGAGCTCCTGCTGACGCGCGATCTGGAAATGGTGGCCGGGCGCGCCCTCATGCGCGGCAATGCCGGCGACCTGGACCTTCTGCGTCTGGTTCATGTCGACGAGGTTGACATAGTAGATGCCGGGACGCGTGCCATCGGCCGAAGGCGGGTTGTAGAATGCGGTCGAGGCCGTTCCCTCGCGCCATTTCTCGACCGCGCGCACTTCCAGCGCTGCCTTGGGCAGCACATGGAAATAGCGCGGCGCCGCCGCCATCGCCGACGCGATCACGGCGCGCGCATCGCGCAGATAGGCCTCGCGTCCGGCGTCCGTGTTGGCGTATTTGAACTTGGGGTCGGTGCGGATGTGGTCGAAGAACCGCTCGAGCGTACCCTCGAAGCCGACTTCGCGCTTGATCGCCTCCATCTCCCGCCGGATCGCCGCGACCTGCGCCACGCCGAGCTGGTGGATCTGATCCGCGGTGAGGCTGGTGGTGGTCGAAGCCTTGAGCCGGTCCGCATAATAGGCGGCGCCGTCGGGGAGGCTCCACGCACCGAAATTGCCTTTGGACTTGGGCTCGATCTCGTCGAGCGCCGCGATCAGCACGTCATAGCCGGCGCGGAACGGACCTGTGAGCGCCGCGCGCGCCTCGCCGAGCAATGCTTCCTTCGTGGCGGCCGGCGCGTCCAGCGCCGTGACCTTCTTGGTAAAGTCGGCCATGAGCGTCGAGTCCGGGCCGCTGTCGAAGGGCGCGCCCGTGATCACCTTGCGCGCGTCGGCGCGCGCCGGTGCGAAGTTGACCTTGTTGGGCACGATCCCCGCGGCCGCCTGCCGCCGCATCGTCGCTGCGACCTCGCGCATCACGCGTTCGGTATCGCGCAAGCGTGCGACATAGGCCTTGGCGTCCGCGACGCTGTCGACCTTGTGATTGTTGATCAGCAGAACCGGGATCGCGCCGGCGGGGCTGCCATTGGTCGAGACCGGAAAGCGCAGCTGGCGGAACCGGAACGCCTCGCGGCCCCGTTCGACTTCATATTCGAACAGACGGAAGCTGACGCGCGCGCTTTCACCCAGTTGCTCGGGCCTGAAGCGCGCGCGCATTTCCCTGAGCTGCCGCTCGGCGAGTTCGCGCTCGCGCACCGCGGCCGCATCGGTGTAGTCATCCAGCCGGTCATAGCTGGTCTTGAATCCCAGCTGCGTCTGCGCTTCGGGGCTCAGCTGGATCTGCGCATCGAATGCTTGGTCGAGAAACTGCAGCAACGCCGCATCCTGCGTCTGCGCTTGCTCGACCGCGACCGATGCCGGTTCCAACGTGTTCGCCTGAACGAGCGGCAAGGCAAGCAGCAGCGCAATGGCACGACGCATCGTCATCTCCTATCGACGCACGCTTCTTGCCCGCTATCCGGCCTAAAGCAATCACGTTCCCGCGCTCGATCGGAACGGATCCACGCCGTGGCGCGGTGTCTTGGCTACGAGTAGCCATGCGACTCTCCCGGCGTGAAGCATCGGCCCCGGTCGACATCATATCATCATATGATTCGTTGACTGCGTGAGCAACGCCGATAGTTGTTGCCGTTGACCGCCGATCGCACGCCATCGGCGCGGAGCCGAAGGACGCGCGATGAAGATTACGGCGGGGCGTTTCATCGGTTCCGCGGTGGCTGCGGCCGCCATGGTCTGGGCAGCCCCCTCCCCCGCGCAGCTCGATGGAAATTCGGATGAAGCGCGCGTCCCCGCCTATACCTTGCCCGACTTGCTGGTCATGACCGGCGGTCGGCACGTGCGCGACGCGCAGGACTGGCGCAAGCGGCGCGCCGAGCTGATCGAATTGTTCGAAGCGAACATCTACGGCGTCGCGCCGCAGGCGCTGCGACGACAACGTTATGTCGTCGACGAGCAGGACCAGGCGGCGCTGGGCGGCCTTGCGGTGCGGCGTCAGGTGACGATCCTGCTCGACGGCCGCCGCGAGGGACCGCAGATGCGCGTCCTGCTCTACCTGCCGGCCCATACACGCGGGCGCGTCCCGGTATTCGTCGGACCCAATTTCCACGGCAATCAGGCGGTTCATCCCGACCCGGCGATCCACATCACGCCCAGCTGGGTCGTTCCCGCCACCGGCATCCGCAAGGGCAGTGCGACCCTGCATTCGCGCGGCATCGACGCGTCGGAATGGCCGGTCGAGGCGATCCTGAAAGCGGGCTACGGCGTGGCCACCTATTTCACCGGCGATCTTTACCCCGACAGGGAAGGCGCGGTCGCGGAGAGCATCCACCCCTGGTTCCGCACCAGCCCCTCCGATCCGCAGCGCTGGGGCGCGATCGCCACCTGGGCCTGGGGCCTCAGCAGGGTGTATGATTATCTCGCCACCGATCGCGCCGTGGATCGCGATCGGGTAATCGTGTTCGGCCATTCCCGCTACGGCAAGGCGGCGTTATGGGCCGGCGCGCACGACGAACGGTTCGCCATGGTGATCGCGAACGGTTCCGGCGAAGGCGGCGCCGCGCTCTACCGCCGCGCGTTCGGCGAGACGATCCGTGTGATGAACAATTATTGGTTCGCGCCGCAGTTCAAGACCTATGCCGAGCGTGAGAACGAACTGCCCGTCGATGCGCATGCGCTGATCGCGCTGGTCGCGCCGCGTCCGGTCTACATTGCCAGCGCGACCGAGGACTGGTGGGCCGATCCGAAAGGCGAGTTCCTCGCCGCGAAGGGCGCCGATCCCGTCTATCGCCTGCTCGGCGCGGGCGGGCTCGATGCGCAGACGATGCCGCCTCCGGGCCAGCCCGCCCTGTCCCGGATCGGCTACCATGTCCGCGCCGGCCCGCATGCCTTGACCGCAAGCGACTGGAGCCATTTCATCGCCTTTGCCGATCGATGGCTCAAGCCGTCGCGCCGCTAGCTGTCGGGCTGGCCGTCGCTATTGGCCTGACGCGGCCAAGTCCCGAAATCGCCTCCGCGCCCCTCCTAGGCGCGAAGTCGCACCCGCGCGACCATGTCGGACGAGGTCATGAACAGCGACCGGCCGTTCTCGCCAAAGCAACAATTGGCGATCGCCTTTCCCGTCGCGATCAGACCGAGCCTGCGGCCTTGGGGCGAGAGGATGTGGATTCCGCCGGGGGACGTCGCGAAGACATGACCGCTCGGCGACACCTTCAACCCATCTGGCAGGCCCGGCAACTTTCTCGCGACCTCCGCCGAGAAGTCGGCGAACGGCACCGGATCGCCCACCGCCGAGCCGTCCGGGGCGAGGGGGCATGCAAAGATGCGCGGATCGGCTGGATCCGAATTGCTGACGTAAAGCCGATCCTCTGCCGGCGAAAGGGCGATGCCGTTGGGGCGCGTCAGGCGGCGTTCGACCAAGGCAAGGCCACTTCCGTCGGAACGCATGCGGTAGACGCCATTGAACCCCAGTTCCTTGAGCGGCGAAGCGTCGCCTGCGCTCAGGCCATAGGGCGGGTCGGTGAAGTAGATCGTGCCGCCGCGTGCGATCGCAACGTCGTTGCAGCTGTTGAATCGGCGCCCCCGATAGCTGTCGGCGAGGATCGTCTTGCGCCTCGTCGCAAGCTCTACCCGGGCGATCGCGCGAGTACCCGAATCCGCCATGAGCAGCGTGTCCCGCCCATCGAGGGTTAGGCCGTTCGCACCAGCCTCTCGTATACCGGCGGGAATTGGCCCGGAGAGCCCGGAGGGATCGAGGAAGGGTCGCGCCCCCTCCCCCGCCTTCCAGCGATAGACGATATTGGCAGGCACGTCGGAGAAAAGGAGATACTTCCCCCGCTCCACCCACACGGGTCCCTCGGCCCAGCGGAAACCGACGGCTATCACCTCGATGGGGCTCGCCACATCGATCAACTCGTCAAGCTCGGGATCGAAGCGTGTGATGCTCCCGACCGTCTCACCCGGCGCCGCACGGGGCGCGAACGGCAACGCGGCCAAGCCCGCCAGCAGCTCTCGACGCATCATCATTGCCGTCCCGTTCCTCCGTCAGGTGAAGGGCCAAAGCAGTAGCGTCATCGCGAAAATGGTCACCCCCGCGATGGTCGAACCCAGCGTCCAGCTCTTGAAGGTCTGCGCCTCGCTGAGCCCGAGATACTGCTTTACCAGCCAGAAGCCGGTGTCGTTGACATGGCTGGCCACGGTGGCCCCGGCACCGATCGCCACCGTCACCAGCGCGATCCGACCGGACGATAGCGCCGCAGCAGCGATCAGCGGCGAGGCGAGCCCGGCGGCAGTAACCATCGCCACGGTCGCCGATCCCTGGGCGATCCGCACGAACGCGGCGAGCAGGAAGGCAAAGACCAGCACCGAAACCTGCGCGGCGGCGACCGCCGCGGCGACCTGCTGTCCCGCGCCGCTCTCGATCAACACCTCCTTGTAGGCCGCGCCGGCGCCGACCACGAGTACCATCAGTCCAGCAGGTTCGAGCGCGCGGGTCATGATGCGGGAGATCACCGGCGGCGGTGCGTCGACATGAAAGCGCAGCCAGGCCGCGACCGCGAGCACCGCCAGGATCAGCGCGGTGAAGGGATGGCCGACGAACAGCAGCAGTTCCCTCACCGGTCCCGGCGCGAACGCCTGCCCCGCGACCGCGGCGAGCAGGATCAGTCCCAACGGCAGGAGCATCGCCGCCAAGGCGGGCCAGAAGCCGATCGGATCGGTCTGCGGCGCGCCTTCGTCGAGCATCGCCGGCGGCTGGGTATCGCCCCACCCCGGCGCCCCGTGCATCAGCCGCGCAAAGACCGGTCCTGCAAGGATCGCGGCGGGTATTCCGCAGATCAGGCCGTAAAAGGCGAGCAGCCCATAGTCGGCGTGAAGCAGCTCTGCCACCGCGACCGGGCCGGGATGCGGGGGCAGCAGCGCGTGCATCGTTGCAAGGCCGGCGAGCAGCGGCAGGGCGAAGAAGGTCACGCGCCGCTGCAAACGCATCGCCAGTGTAGCGAGGAGCGGCGCGAGGATGATGAAGGCGACGTCGAAGAACAGCGGCACGCCGACGATGATACCGATCGCAGTCAACGCCGCTGGAACGCGGCGCTCGCCGAAGATGTCGAGCAGCCGGTGCGCGATCGCGCTGACGCCGCCCGACGCCTCGAGCAATCCGCCGAGCACGGCGCCCAGTCCGATCACCACCGCGACGAAGCCGAGCGCCTCGCCCGTCCCCTTGCGCACCGCGGCGATCACCGCTTGCGGATCCTCACCGAAAGCGAGACCCGTGCACAGCGCCACCAGCAGCAGCGCGACGAAAGGCTGGAGCTTCACCCTCAGCACCAGCACGATCACCGCAGCGATGCTGAGTGCGACGATCAGAAGCGTGTGCCAGGGCTGGGCGATCATGCGAGCTTGATCACGCGGCGCTCGCGCGCGGATCGGTAGATCGCCTCGATCAGTTGCAGGTCCTTGAGGCCTTCCTCGCCCGAGGCGCGCAACGGGATGCCGGTCAGCACGCTTTCCGCCAGATGGTCGAGCTGGGCGACGAACTGGTCCTTGCCGGGTGGCGGCAGCGTGACCTCGCTGGTCTGGGCGTCGCGGCGAGTCCACATCCGGTGTCCGGCATAGGATGTGGCCGGGTCCATCCCCACCCACCCCTTGGTCCCGGTGACGCGAAAGGCGTTGTGGCCCGAGCTGTAGCTCGACACGCAATTGGCGATCGCCCCCGATGGGAAACGCATCTGCCAATCGATGCGGTCCTCGACCGTGGCGAACCGGGGATCGTTGCGGTCGGTCGATTCCATCGCGCTGACCTCCAGCGGCTCCTCTCCCGCCAGATAGCGCGCGGCGTTGAGGCTGTAGATGCCGATGTCCATCAGCGACCCGCCGCCCGACAGGGCGTGGTCGAGACGCCATTGACGAGGCTGGATATGGAAGCCGTGTTCCGAGGTGATCAGCGTCGGCCGGCCGACAAAGCCCGACTTCACCAGCTCGATCGCGCGAAGATTGTGGGGCTCGAACTGGCTGCGGTAACCGATCATCAGCTTCCGCCGCGCCGCCCGGGCCGCCGCGATCATGGCCTCGCACTCGGCGGCGGAGACCGCCATCGGCTTTTCGCAAAGGACATGTTTGCCTGCCTGGCTGGCGCGGATCGCGTATTCGGCATGCATGCTGTTGGGCAGCACGACATAGACCAGGTCGATGTCGGGATTGTCGCGAATCCGATCGTAGCGGCGATAATCGTACCAGTGCGTGCGCGGGATACCGTATTGCGCGCCGAACTTCTCGAGTTTCGCCGGGGTCCCGCTGACCAGCGCCCTGAGTTCGGCGAACTCGCATTGCGCGAGGCGCGGCATGATCTGCTGGGTCGCGTAGCTGCCGAGGCCCACCACCGCATAACCGAGCTTGCGTTTGGCCCGGGCCCATAAAGGCATATTGCCCATTGCGCCGACGGCAAGGCCCGCACCGATACTGCCCAGCATCCCTCGGCGTGCGATGATACCCATTTTCCTCTCCGTCTGAGATCCGCCGCAGCCTCGCCTGGATGAGGCGCGAACATTGGGCCGAACGGAAATCTGACCTCCTCCGTCAGCCTAGATCAGGCCGCGCCCACGAACTCGCACCACCGGAATAACGGCCTTATCCAGCGGCGGCGGCAGCGTCAGCCGCAGCGCGCCGGCTTCACGCCGGTATTCGAGCTTGGGTCCGCCAAGAAGGTCCACATGCTCGATCCGCGCGTCGGGCAGCGCCTCGCCCCCAAGCGAGCGGATCGCGCTGTCCCCACGAGGCCAGTCGAGCAGAATCGCGTAGAGCGCGCGCCCTTTGGCCACGAAGCGGATATCCTGCGCGGTATAGTCGCTGGATTCGGTAAAGGCGCCCGCCTTGGCGTTGGTCGGCCCCTCGCCGAAGACTTTCCATGGACGGGTCCCGTGGATCGCTTCGGAGTTGACCTTCATCCAGGCGGTAAGTCCGGCCAGTAGCTCCTCCGACTGTGGCGGCAGGCTCCCGTCGGGATATTGCACCACGTTGAGCAGCAAATTGCCATTCTTCGATACGATGTCAGCAAGCATGCTGATCACGTCCTTGGCCGTCTTGAAGCGATCATTCCGGTTGAAGAACCAGTCGCCGTTCGATGTGTCGGTCTGCCAGGGCAGAGGGTTGATTCCCTCCAGCGCTCCGCGCTCGACGTCCTGCACACCGGCTTTGGGAAGGAATTCCCCCGGCCCGTGTTTGTGCGCATAAACCGCTTCCAGCTTTCCGGAGCGGGCGATGCTGGCGTTGTACAGATGCGCAACCATGGTCCGGCCGACCTCACCGAACGGGATGCCGCCGTCCGAATAGAGCAGGTCGGGCTGATAGCTGTCGACCAGGTCGCGGATACGTTCGAACCAGCGGCGATGGAAGTTCGGGTTCCTCGTGTACCAGGTGTCTGCGTGCCCTCGGTACGGTTCGTCCCGATTATCGTGATACAGATCGGCATAACGCGGATCGGCGCCGTCATAGTCGGCGTCCATCTTTCCCCAGAACTGGTCGAAGAGATGATTGGGATACCACCAGCAATAGCTGGCCCCCAGGTGCTCGGACACGCCGAAACGCAACCCGTGACGCTTTGCCGCCGCCTTCCATGCCCCGACGATGTCGCGCTTCGGGCCCATTGCAGCGGCGTTCCAGCGGTGGTGCCTGGAATTCCACAGGTCGAAATTGTCGTGATGGACGCCCATCGACACAAAATATCTGGCGCCTGCGGCGGCATATCTGGCCATCAGCGCTTCCGGATCGAAGCGCTCCGCCTTCCATAGTGGGATGATATCCTTGTACCCGAACTTGGATGGGTGACCGTAGTTCTTCACATGATAATCGTAATGCGGGTGCCCGGGTGCGTAGAGATAGCGCGCATACCAGTCGCCCTGGCCCGGCACGGCCTGCGGCCCCCAGTGCGACCAGATCCCGAACTTGGCGTCGCGGAACCAGTCGGGCACCTGGTACGCCTCGAGCGAGGCAATGCTCGAATTGAACGGGCCGGGAGTGGCGTCGAGTGCGGCGAGCCGCGCTCCAAAGGCCCCGCCGCCGCCTTTTGCCTGTGCTCCCGCCGACAGGCCCAAGGCGGCGACCAGTGGCGCCAAAAGAACCTCTCGCTTGCTAAAGTCAGCCATTCTCTATCCCCACCCAATATGGTCGTTGGATTCCGGGCGCCGCCAGCGGCGAACGTTCACCGCATGCGCGAGAGCATGCGGATGTAATTCACCTGATAGCCGTTGGAGTTCTCGGAGATCGGCCATGAATTGAGCGGCCAACCGTCGTTGAAATCCTTGTACGATTTTTGAGGGGGTTGGCCATAAGGCGGGCTGGGCCGCTGGCTCCCGCACAGCGGGCTGATCCCCGGGCAGCGCGAGTCCCAGTCATATTGCGTGGCATTCGGCCCGCCCACCAGAATGCCGGGTGCCGGGCCATAGGTCGAGGCCTTGGCATCGTCCCATTTCGCCGATCCGTCCGTGAACCAGGCGTGGAAGATCTGGTTGGTCGAGTTGGTCGCGCCCAGGCTGTACATATTGGTGAGATACACCTTGCCGAACGGGTTCACGCCGTGAAGGTAATGAACATAGCCGGCGGCAGCGCGCATCACTTCCGCTTCGCTGCGGCTGCCGATCCCGAACCGGCGGAGGTCGAGATAGAGACTGCCCTCGACGCTCTTCACCGAATTGCTGCCCCAGATATAGTCCGGGATGAAGGCCATGTACGGGTCGGCCTTGCCGGTCACCTTGCCCCAGAACCATTCCGATTCCATGCCATTGCCATAAGCGTTCCTGATCGCTGTGACGGTGGCAGGCATGGCGCCGGGCAGGCCGGCGTAATAGAGAAGCGCCAGTTGCATCCCTCCCTCGTAGGGCGAGACATAATTGTTCCAGCGGATCAGGTTCGCCTGGGCGTAATTGTTCTCGACGAAGTCGCGATAGACCGCCTTGCCGGTCAGGTCGTAAAGATAGACGGCCGCGATCAGCCTGGCCGTGAATCGCCCCCTGTCGTCGGTTTCCTGCTGACCCGCACCCAGCCCTTCCGACCCGTTGGCGGAATCATTGTTGCGGAAGGTGACGTTGGGATTGGCCACGGCCCAGTTCCACGCATTCTCGGCACGCGCTCGCAACGTCGGGGCATAAGCGGAATGCGCCGCGAAACCGCCGAGCACCTTCGCGCCCAGGGCATAGGCCGAAGCTGCGTTGAGGGTGGCCGAGGTGCTGGCCGGACCGTAATAGCTCGGCCCGGTGGCGGCCGAGGGCGGGCTCGCATGACTGAGGCCCACGATCGAGAGCACCGATCCGTCGGGCTGCTGCATCCGGCCGAGCCAGTCGAGGCCCCATTTGGCCTCGTCGATGATGTCGGGGACGCCGTTGCCGGATTCCGGGATGTTGTAATCGTCGGTCCAGACCGGCTGATTGCCGAGATAGGACTGGAGCAGGTCGACGGCATAGCCGGCGGTCCAACTCGTATATTTATTGAAATCCCCCGCGTCATACCAGCCGCCCGAAACGTCCCGCTCGGTCGAGACATCGTTCTTGGCGCTGTACAGGCGCGCGTTCCGGTCCTGGCCCGGGCCAAGATGCGATGCGGCATCGGCCCAGCCGGCGCCGGCGTTCGCCACCGTCTTCTCCTGCCCCGCGCGCTGATAGAAAAAGGCGCGCACCGCGGCCTTAAGAACCGGAGCATAGACATCGGCGCCGATCCTGAAGCGCGGTGAAACCTCCCGGCGCTGCTGGTCGCGAATGAAATACTCCCCGTTCGCCGTGACGCTGCTGAACTCGAAGTGCCAGACCTTGTCGCCGGTCGAGCTGTCCTCCGCGCCGTTGTTCCAGGCCATTGGCGATCCCGAATAGACGACGGCGTTCGTGACAGCGTTGACAACCTCGTAACTTGTACTGGGCATCTGGGCGTCGCTGGAGTCGAAGCCGGTTTGTGGATCACGGATCACCGCGATTTTTTGATGGCCGGGAAGATAGCCGAACTGATCGACGACGATCGCGGGTCCGAGCAGCATCGTGGATGGCGTTGGCGTCGAAGTCGATGTGGGGGTGGGCGTTGGCCCCTGGACGGCCGGGCCTCCGCTGCTTCCACCGCCACTGCATGCCGAGAGGCTCAATGACAGGACACCGGCCCCCACGGTCAGGGAGAGGATTTGGCGTTCGAATCGAATCCGGCCGTACTTCGGCTTCATGCAATCCCCTCCAGGTTCGGACCGATGAGCAAGGCTCTCGCCGCCCTCGTCCTTTTCGCGCTCCGCTCAGGAAGGGCTCGCGCAGCACGCGAATCCCAACACCAGCGTCGCATCTATTGAGATGGTAGCGCTATCATATCTATCTTCGAGTTAGCAAGAGTTGAGACAGTTACGCCGCTTGCCAAATCACCCTTGAATCCTTCCCGGCGATTGTGCGCGCCGCCGCGCGTCGGCAACGCCGGCGAGCGAAGTCCACTTCGCCATGCCAGCGCTGTTCTCGATCATCGCTTCGATGAAGGTCATCGTGCGAAGGCCGTCTTGAATACCGGGAAACCAGTCGACAGTGCCCGCCGCCGGTGTCTTCGCCCCAGCACGCAGCGCTCGACCGAAGCTTCCATATAGGTTGGCGAAAGCCTCGACATAGCCCTCTGGATGGCCCGCCGGCGTGCGCAGCCGCGCCGTCGTCAGGGCATCGAGGCCGGGCCCGCCGGCGCGGACGATCTCGGCCGGGCGATCGAGCCAGCGTAGGATAAGCGTGTTCGGCTCCATCTGCGACCATTCCAGCCCACCCTTCTCGCCATAGATCCGCAAGCGCAACCCGTTCTCCTCGCCCGCGGCGACCTGAGTCGCCTTGAGCACGCCGCGCCCGCCGCCCTCAAAGCGGAGAAGCGCCGCCACATCATCGTCAAGGCGCCGGCCGGGCACGTGCGTGGCGAGATCCGCACTGACTGCTTCGACGGCCAAGCCGGAGACATGCTCGGCGAGGTGGAAGGCATGGGTACCGATGTCGCCGAGACAGCCGCCTAGCCCTGCGCGCGCGGGGTCGGTGCGCCACTCGGCCTGCTTCTGGCCGTCGCGGTCGATCGGCAGGCTCAGCCACCCCTGCCAATATTCGGCCTGGACTAGCCGGATTACGCCGAAGTCGCCGCGCGCCACACGCACACGCGCCTCTTCCACCAGCGGATAGCCGCTATAAGTGAAAGTCAGGCCGTACAGCTTGCCGCTGCGGGCCACGGCCGCCTCGATCGCCAGGGCCTCGTCAAGGTTCAACGCCATCGGCTTTTCCGACATGACATGAAAGCCGCTATCGAGCGCGGCGACGGCGGCGGGCGCGTGAAGGTGATTCGGGGTGACGATCGCCAGAACCTCCATCCGCTGGTCCGCTGGCAATGCCGATTCGCCCGCGAGCATCGCCTGCAGCGTCGGATAGACGCGCGCCGAATCGAGACCGAGCGCGGCGGCGCTTCGCAGGTTGCGGTCCGAATCGCTGCTAAAGGCCCCGCTCACCAACGTGAAATCGCCGTCGAGCGCGGCGGCCATGCGATGCACCGCGCCGATGAAGGCGCCCTCCCCGCCTCCGACCATCCCGTAGCGAATTCCTTGGGGTTTGCTCATCGTCATCGAATATGCTCCTGTCGCCGTCGAATCTGGCGTTGCTTTTTGTCTGAGAAATAGTTGCGCGACGCGCTTCTATCGGTCAAGGTAGCGCTACCAGTCGACAAGACCGGAGAGGATAATGAAGTCGCTGATCGTGTTTCTGCCTGTCACGGCGGTACTGTCCATATTTGCGCTGACAGCGCTGCCATCGGAGGCTGCGGGCCCAGTGTCCAGCCAGGGCGCAAGTGTCTTTGCCGCCTGCCGCGCCTGTCACACGGTCCAAGCGGGCGGAAAGAGCGTCATGGGTCCCAATCTCAATGGCCTGTTCGGCCGCAAGGCGGGATCGGTCGCCGGGTTCAATTACAGCCCGGCACTCAAAGCGTCCAAGATCGTCTGGGACGCGAAAACCCTCGACCAGTATCTCGCTGCGCCGACGCAGAGGGTGCCGGGCACTCGCATGGTGATCAAGGTAGCGGATCCGGTAAAACGCGCGGCGCTGATCGCCTATCTCAAGGCCGAAACGTCGAAATAAGCTTCCAAGCAAAAGGAGAGCGGCATGAAGGGTCCCGCGGTCTTTCTGGCGCAGTTCATGAGCGATTCGGCGCCGTTCGATACCTTGGCGTCGGCCGCGCGCTGGATGGCCGACGCCGGATATGTCGGGGTCCAGATTCCGACCTGGGACAGTCGTTGCATCGACTTGAGCCGCGCCGCCGAAAGCCAGGACTATTGCGACGAACTCGCCGGCACCTGCCGCGAGGCGGGCGTGGAGATCACGGAGCTCTCGACGCATCTGCAAGGTCAACTCGTCGCGGTGCACCCGGCCTATGACGTCGCTTTCGATGGGTTCGCGCCGGAAGCGCTGCGCGGCAAGCCCGCCGAGCGTCAGGCCTGGGCGGTCGAGCAGCTTCACTTGGCCGCCAAGGCGAGCCGGCGCCTGGGCCTCAACGCGCATGCCACCTTCTCGGGCGCGCTCGCCTGGCCCTATCTCTATCCCTGGCCACAGCGTCCTGCCGGACTGGTCGAGGAAGCATTCGGCGAGCTGGCGAAGCGCTGGCGGCCGATCCTCGACGCGTTCGAGGAGCAGGGCGTGGATGTCGCGTACGAGATCCATCCCGGTGAAGACCTCCACGACGGCGTCACCTTCGAGCGGTTCCTGGAGGGCGTCGACAACCATCCCCGCGCCAACATCCTCTACGATCCCAGCCACTATGTGCTGCAGGCGCTCGACTATCTGTCGTTCATTGACATCTATCACGAACGGATCCGTATGTTCCACGTCAAGGATGCCGAGCTTAATCCGACCGGGCGCTCGGGGGTCTATGGCGGCTTCCAGAACTGGGTCGACCGTCCCGGCCGCTTCCGCTCCTTGGGCGACGGCCAGGTCGATTTCGGCGGGATTTTCTCGAAGTTGACGCAGTACGGTTATGCCGGCTGGGCGGTACTCGAATGGGAATGCTGCCTCAAGCACCCGGAAGACGGTGCGCGCGAAGGCGCGCCGTTCATCGCGGCACATATGATCCGGCGGGGCGACAAGGCATTCGACGATTTCGCTGGCGGCAGCGACCCAGGACTCAACCGCAAGCTGCTGGGGCTGAGCTGACAGCCGCATGAGCGGCATAGAACGACAAGGGGAGGAAGCCGGGCAATGGCCACAACATTGAATAAAGGGCGGCTATTCTGGCTGAGCGTGCTGGCGCTGTTCACAGCGGCAGCGGGTCTTGCCATCCGCGGCGCGATCGCGAGCGGGCTCAAGGCCGAGTGGATCGACCCGATCGCGCCGCTGCAGGCGGGCGAGCTGCTTGCCGCGGCGCTGGGCGCGGCGTTTCTGAGCTTCGCGATCACGCTGTTCATTGCGAGCGCGTTTCTCGACCAAATCGGCATGAAGCGCTGCCTGCTTGGCGCAGGCCTGTGCTTCTTCTTCGGTCCCTTGCTGATCGTCACCGCGGGCAATCTCGCGACCGGCATGACCGTCTACACGATCGTCTGGTTCGGCATGCTGCTCAGCGGCGTCGCGTGGGGGCTGACGGAGGCGGCGATCAATCCGCTGACCGCGCAGCTCTACCCCGAGGACACCACCCACCGGCTCAATGTCCTGCACGCCTGGTTCCCCGGAGGGATCATCGTCGGCGGGCTCATCGGCTTCTTGTTCTCGGCGGCTTTGCCGTGGCAGGGAATCCTGGCGCTGGTGATGATACCGGCAGTGGCCACGATCGTGATCGCCGCGACCACCACGTTCCCGCCGCCGCTGCGCGCCGAGAACGGCGTCAGCTTCAGCGAGATGATCATCGAAGTGTTCCGCCGCCCCAGCTTCTTCATCTGGTTCGGCGCGATGTTCCTGACCGCGGCATCGGAGCTCGCGCCGGGGCAGTGGATCGACGTGGCGTTGTCCAACCGCGTCGGCATGCGCGGCATCCTGCTGCTCGTCTATGTCAATGCGCTGATGTTCGTGTTCCGCCATTTCGCAGGCCGGTTGGCGAGCAAGATATCCAATCCCGGGTTGCTCTGGGTCTCGAGCCTGCTCGCGGCGATCGGGTTGTTCATGCTCAGCCAGGCCCAGTCGCCGGCGGCGGCAATCCTGGCCTCGACGATCTGGGGGCTGGGCGTCTGCGTGATGTGGCCGACGATGCTCGCCTCGGTCGCCGAACGCTATCCGCGCGGCGGATCCTGGGCGATGGGCCTGGTCGGATCGGCGGGAGCGCTTTCGAGCTTCTTCGTGCTGCCACTGCTGGGCGCGATGTTCGATCGGGCCAAGATCGAGTTCGCGGGCGGTCCCGAGGCGTTTGCCCGGCTGACGGGCGCCGCAAAGCTGGCGGTGGAGGACGCCGCGGCGTCGGTATCGTTCCAGCGGCTGGCGATCCTGCCGATTATCCTGCTGGCGGCGTTCGGTTTCATCTGGCTGCGCGAACGCGGCAAGTCGCGCGCGGCACTCGCGGGAGAGGCGGCGTGAGGGTGTCCAGGCGATCGGTGCTGGCCGCAAGCGCCGCCGGCGCAGCTGCGGTCACGGCGGCGGGCGCGGCGGGCCCATCGAACGCGGCGCGTTTCTCGCTCGGCTATGCGCCGCATGAAGGCAGCTTCAAGAGCCGCGGCAACCGGCTCGAGCAGATCGCCTACGCCGCCGACCAAGGCTTCACCGCCTGGGAGGATAATGAGGCGGCGGGCCGTCCGCTCGAAGAGCAGGTCGCGATGGCGCGCGCGCTTCAGCAGCGCGGCATGACGATGGGCGTCTTCGTCGCCGGCATGCCCAGATGGGGAGAGATGCGTCCCCTGCTGGGCGGCGACGACCAGGCCGACCGCGAGCGATTCCTAGCCGATATCCGGGCGTCGGTCGATGTCGCCAAGCGGCTCAGCGCCAAGTGGATGACGGTCGTCCCCGGTTTCCTCGACCGCAGGGTGCCGATTGAGATCCAGACCGGCCGGATCATCGACACGATGCGTCGCGCGGCCGAAATCATGGAACCCCACGGCCTGGTCATGGTGATGGAGCCGCTGAACACGATCGCCAACCATCCGGGCGTGTTCCTGCAGACCATTCCGCAGGGTTTCGCGGTGGCCAAGGGCGCGAACAGCCCCGCCGTGAAGGTGCTGGCCGACCTCTATCACGAGCAGATCCAGGCCGGGAACCTGATCAAGACGATGGAAACCTGCTGGGACGAGATCGGCTATATCCAGTTCGGCGACAATCCGGGACGCAAGGAGCCGGGCACCGGCGAGATCAACTATCGCAATATCGTCCGCTGGCTGCGCGCCAAGCAGTTCGCGGGCGTGATCGGCATGGAGCACGGCAACTCGATCGAAGGCCGTGCCGGCGAGGAGCGGCTCGTCGCCGCTTATCGCGAGATCGACGCGGCATGAAGGAGAAGCGAGTGAAGCGTATCGCATGGGCCGCAGCCGTCGCGGTAGCGGCAGTGGGGAGTTCCGCGCCGGCACAGGAGAAGCCCGGCTTTCGCGACACGCCGATGCTACCCGGCGGCAAGTGGCGCGTGCACGATCCCGATCGGCCCTATCCGGCGGCGGTGACGCCGGGCGCGGTACCCGGCGCGCCGCCCTCGGACGCGGTGGTGCTGTTCGACGGCACGTCGCTCGACGCGTGGCAGCCCCAGGCGACGCCCTGGATCGTGAAGGACGGCGCGGTCGTCTCCGCCCCGCGCTCGCAAGGCCAGGGCGAGAACGCGCTGGTGAGCAAGGAAAGCTTCGGCGACGTCCAACTCCATCTCGAGTTCCGCTCGCCCAATCCGCCCGAGAAGAACTCGCAGGATCGCGGCAACAGCGGCATCTGGTTCATGCAGCGCTACGAGATCCAGATCCTCGACGGCTATAACAACCCAACCTATGCCGACGGCACCGTCGGCGCGATCTACGGGTGGAAGCCGCCGCTGGTAAACCCGTCGCGCCCGCCGGGCGAGTGGCAGAGCTACGAGGTGATCTTCGAGCGGCCACGCTTCGCGCCCGACGGCAAGCTGCTGCGTCCCGCCTATATCACCGCGTTCCTCAACGGCGTGCTGGTACAGAACCGCCAGCCCTGGCTGGGCGGTACCGTGTGGCGGCAGATCGGCAAGTACGAGGCGCATGACGACGCCGCGCCGATCCAGCTCCAGGACCATAATTCACCGGTCTCTTTCCGTAACATCTGGGTGCGCCGCCTGCCCGAAGCAGCGGCGAGCCACGATTTCGAAGGTACAGTCAAATGATTATCGATCGAAGGGACGCACTGGCCGGAATCGCCACGATGTTCGGCGCCGCGCTGTTCGCACCGATCGCCCGCGCCGCGGGGGCGCAGGCGACGCCGATCAGCGATGGGCCGCCGAGCGCACCGGTGTTCACCGCTGAACAACGCGCGCTGGTGACCGCGCTCAGCGAGCGGGTGATGCCGACCACCGACACGCCCGGTGCGATCGCCGCCGAGGTGCCCGCCTTTATCGAGAAGCTGCTCGCCGATTGGGCGATGGCCGAGGATCGCAAGCCGATCCTCGCCGGTCTCGACGCGATCGAGGCACGTTCGCAGGCTGACTACAAGATCGCCGCGGCCAATGCGACGCCCGAGCAACAGGACGCGCTGCTGACGCTGGCGCTGGAGAACAAGCTGCCTGGCGGCTGGGACTTTTTCGACAAGTTCCGGCAGTTGGTTATCACCGGCTATTTCACATCCGAGATCGGCATCACCCAGGAGCGCGAATATCTGCCCGTCCCGGGCCGCTATGACGGCGCCTATCCCTATTCCCAGGTCAATAAGGTATTCTCGTCATGACGGTCAGCCGACGGCAATGGATGGCGGGCGGCGCCGCGCTCGCGACGGCGCTGGCGGCCAGCCCGTTGTTCGCCCGGAGCGGCAAGACCCGACCGATCGGCCTCCAGCTCTACACGGTGCGCGAGCTTTTCTCGAAGGACCCGATGGGCACGCTCGAGAGGGTGGCCCGGATCGGCTATCGCGAAGTCGAGTTCGGCGGCGGCGGCTACGACAGGATGGACCATGCCGCGCTGCGCAAGACGATGGACCGGCTCGGGCTGAAATCCCCTTCGCTGCACATCGGTCATGAGGCGCTGGGCGCGGATTTCGAAGGCGCGGTGAGGATGGCAAAAACGCTGGGCGCCGACACCGTCGTCGTGCCCTATATGGCCGAAGCGTATCGCAACGCGGCCGCTTGGAAGACGGCGGTGGCCGATTTCAACCGCCACGCCGAGCGACTGAAGAAGTCCGGACTCGGCTTCGCCTATCACAACCATGATTTCGAGTTCACGGTGAAGCCGGATGGCCGCAGCCTGTTCGACACCCTGGTCGCGGAAGGCGATCCGGCGCTCGTCAAGATCGAGCTCGACTTGTTCTGGACGGTCGCCGCGGGCGAGGATCCCAAGGCGCTCATCGCCCGCCTGCCGGGCCGCATCTATGCCTATCACGTCAAGGATCGCGCCGCCGACGGCAAGATGACCAGCGTGGGCAAGGGCACGATCGATTTCGCCGACATCTTCACGCTCAACCGCACGGCGGGGGTGAAGCATTTCTACGTCGAGAACGACCAGGCCCCCGCGCCTTACCTGCCCGACATCCAGGCCAGCTTTGCGGCACTGAGCAGGCTTGACGCGTAACCGGATATTCGAGGATCAGAACAATGGCAGCATATGATGCGATCGTCATCGGCTCGGGCGTGAGCGGCGGATGGGCGGCAAAGGAATTGACCGAAAAGGGCCTCAAGGTCCTCATGCTCGACCGCGGTGTTATGGTCGAGCATGGCGATTATGAATATGACGGCAAGGCGCCGTTCGAGATCCCGGCGCGAGACATGATGCCGAAGCGGCTGATCGAGAGCGATTATTTCATCGCCAAGAACGGCTATGTCTCGCCAAGCAGCCAGAAGCATTACAACAATGACCGGCTCAATCCCTATGCCTATGGCGAAGG
>NZ_JBCNMA010000039.1:0-25455 GCF_039595165.1 Sphingomonas sp. | reverse complement strand
GCGAAGGGATTCGAACCCTCGACCCCAACCTTGGCAAGGTTGTGCTCTACCCCTGAGCTACGCCCGCTCTCTGGCGCCGATGTGCCCGCTCGGAATACCGAGGGGGCGGGGCAAGGTGGCGGCCTCTAGCAGCGGGTTTCGGGGTCCGCAAGTCCCGAATCGCGCATAGATTCGAGCGGCACCGGCTCACTCCTCCGCCCGGCCGCCCGTGGAGTACACTGGCGTTGGGTGGCCGGGTGGAGGAGCGGGCCGGTGCCGTTCCGCGCAGCCGAAACCTCTTGGCCCGAGCGGCGCCAGCGCCCACATAGGGCGCCGGTTTTTCGTACAAGGGATTCGCCGTGGCCACGCTGGGACTTTCCGCCGCCGAGAAGGAAGCCGTCGAGGCGTTCCGCAGGGACATCGTCGAGCCGTCGATGACCAAGCTCGTCATCCTCGATTTCTGGGCCGAATGGTGCGAGCCGTGCAAGGCGCTGGCCCCGATTCTCGAGAAGGTCGCGGCGGATTATGCCGACAAGGGCGTGCTGCTCGCCAAGATCGACGTCGACGCCAACCAGTTCATCGCCGGGCAGTTTCAGGTCCGCTCGATCCCGACCGTCTATGCGATGTTCCAGGGCCAGCTCGTCGCCGACCTGACCAATGCCCGCACCGAGAGCCAGCTGCGCGCCAATCTCGACCAGATCTTGCGCCAGATCCCGGTCGACAGCGATGCCGCGGCGCAGGAGGCCGAGCTCGAGCCGCTGCTGGCGATGGCCGAGGAAGTGCTGGCGGGCGGCGAGCATGAGCGCGCGCTGATCATCTACGACCAGATCGCCGAGATGGCGCCCGAGCATCCGCTCGTCGCCGCCGGCCGCGCCCGCGCGCTCATCGCGCTGGGCCGGCTCGACGAGGCGGAAGCGGCGCTGAACGTGTTGCCCGACGAAACCGCCAAGACTCCCGAGGTCGAGCGCGCCCGTGCCGCGCTGGCGCTGGCGAAGGAGGCGCCAGCCCACGACGAACTCGCCGCGATCCGAGCGCGCGCTGCCGCCAATCCGCAGGACATGGACGCGCGCTACGAACTCGCCGGCGCGCAGATGGCGGCGAACGATCGCGAAGGCGCGGCGCAGACATTGCTGACGATGATCGCCGAGGACAAGGAATGGAATGACGGCGCCGCCCGCGCGCGCCTGCTCAAGCTGTTCGAGGCGGTGGGGCTCGAGGACCCATGGGTCTCGGCGCAGCGCCGCAAGCTCTCCGCCATTCTGTTCGGATGACTCAATTGGGGAAGGTTGGCCGCCTGTCGATCTTCCCGCTGGCGGGGGCGCTGCTGTTCCCGCGGATGCAGCTGCCGCTGCATATCTTCGAGCCGCGCTATCGCGCGATGGTGACCGACGCGCTCGCCCGCGACCGGCGGATCGGAATGATCCAGCCGCGCCCCGGCTTCCGCGAGGCACCGGGCGAACCGGTACCATTGTTCGAGATCGGCTGCGTCGGCCGTATCGCCGACGTCGAGGCGCTCGACGACGGTCGGTTCGACATCGTGCTGGAAGGACTGGCCCGCTTCCGCATCGTGCGCGAGCTCGAAGTCGCGACGCTGTTCCGCCAGGTCGAGGCCGAGCTGATCGCCGATCCCGACGACGAGATACTGGGCATGGGGGAGCGCGCCTCGCTCGAGCTCGAATCGCGCCGCTTCGCCGACCGTCAGGGCTATGCGGTGGATTGGGGCGCGGTGTCGCGGCTCGACGACGAAAGCCTGGTCAACGGCATCGCGCAGATCGCACCGTTCGATTCGGCCGCCAAGCAGGCGCTGCTCGAGGCGGATTCACTGCGCGAGCGCGCCGAGCTGACCGTGCAGCTGATGCAGTTCTTCGGCCGCCACGACAGCGACGAAGGGACGCTGCAGTAGCGTCAGCGGCGATAGGTGCCGCTGAACGTCACGTTTAACCCGCCGCAGCGACTATTGTCCTCGACCAGAAGGTAGGGGCCGATCAGCCGCATATCGACTCGGCACAAATTGGGATCGTCGCTCTCAACATAGCTCATGCGATCGCCACGCGGCACGAGATCGCTTTCGAAGTCGCCAATATTGACTCCGCCCCGCGCCACCCGTTCGGGATCGTGCCCGCCCCAGGTCGCGATACCGGCCACATGATGGTGCCCCCACCGCGTGCCGGGCTTGATCGTGATGCTCGCATCCTCAAACTTCCAGTCGCCGGTCCAGCCCGCCGCCGAGGGCGGGGGCGTGACACGGCGCAGCCCCGCGGTCTCGATCCACCCGCGCGTCGCCTTGCCGCTGGGCGAAACGAAAATCACGAAGGTGAACGACCCGACGCTGCGATCCGCGACGAGCTTGTCGCCGGCGGCGACAAAGGCCTTGCCCGGCCCCGCGCGCGTCATCGCCTTTTCGCGGAAGTAGCGCCGGGCGCCGGGCCGGACCTCGACGAGCCAGGCATTTTCGGAGAGCATTTGCGGGACGGCCGGAGCGAGCAACAGTCCCAACAGCATCGGCATGCGCTTCTCCCCCTGCGGTTAGGCCATTTCTCCGTGCAGCAGCTTGGGCGTCGCACCCGATTCGCCGCGTGCCTCCGCCATGAACCAGTTCTTGAGCGCGGGCAGCTTGTCGACTGCGGACAGGCCGAAGCGGCGTGCGGCGTGCGCGGTCTTGCCGGGGATGCCGAACAGATGCGTCAGCGCGTCGGTGGCGACGCTGACCATGAAGGTGTCGAGACTGCGCCAGCGCTCGTAGCGGGAGAGCAGTTGCGGATCGCCCATGTCCAGGCCGAGCCGCTTACCCTCGACCAGCACCTCCACCAGCGCGGCGACGTCGCGGAAGCCGACATTGACCCCCTGGCCGGCGATCGGATGAATGCCGTGGGCGGCATCGCCGACCAGCGCCAGCCGTTCCGCGGTGATCTTCGCCGCATGGTGAAAACCGAGCGGGTGACTGAAGCGCGGACCGAGCGGGCCGAGCCTGCCGAGGAACCCGCCCATCTTCTTCTCCGCCTCGGCGAGGAAGCCGCGCTCGGAGAGCTTCATCATCCCCGCTTCCTCGTGGCGCTTGACCGACCACACGATCGCCGAGCGGTGACCCTGTTCGTCGTCGACCAGAGGTAGGATCGCGAACGGGCCCTGCGGATAGAAAATCTCGAACGCCGTGTTTTCGTGGCTGTGCTCGTGGTGGAGCGAGGTGACGATCGCCGAGTGATCATAGGTCCAGCGCGCCGTGTTGAGGTGCGCGGCGTCGCGCGTCGGCGAGTTGCGGCCCTCGGCCCCGATCAGCAGGCGCGCCTTGACCGTCTCGCCGCTGCTCAGCGTCGCGGTGACGCCGTGCGCGTCGCGCTCGACCGCCAGCGCGCGCGTCTGCATGCGGACATCCGCGAGCGGCGCCTCGCTGGCGGCCGCCATCAGCGCGGCGCGCAAGTGGCGATTCTCGAACATCGTGCCGAGCGCGCCTTCGCCCTCCCGCGGGTCGAAATCGAGCTTGCCCGGCTCCAGTCCGTCGCTCACCCGGATGCTCTGGATCGGGCAGCCCTTGCCCTCAAGCCGTTCCGCGACACCCACTGTCGCGAGCATCCGCATCGGCGCGGCGGCGATGGCCGAGGCGCGGCCGTCATGCGCCGCCGCCAGGATAAGCTGCGGGTCAGCGGGATCGACGACGATCGAGGAAATGCCATGGCGGTCGAGCGCGACCGCGAGCGCGCTCCCCACCAGCCCGCCGCCGAGGATGAGAAGGTCTGCCTGGCTCATCCCGCCGCGTTACTCCAGCCGCTGCCTTGACGCCAGAGTCCGCAGGGTGGATGATTCGGGGAAGCGGGATTTTCGACACATTTTCAGGGGCCGATGATGGCGAGCCGGGTGCAGCCGATGCTGTGGCGTGACACGATGAAGGCGGGGGCGAAACGCAGCGGCGCGCTGATCGGCGCGATCGCGCTGTTCGTCGCGACGCTCGCCGCGGTGCTCGCGGTGGGGACCTATACCGGTGGCGATCCGTCGCTCAACACGGCCTCGGGCGGCCCCGTGCGCAACCTGCTGGGCACGCCAGGCGCGTGGCTCGCCGACTTGCTGCTGGCAATCGGCGGCCTGCCGGTGGTGCTGCTCGCGCCGGTCGGGCTGATCGTCGCGACGCGGCTGTGGAAGGGCAATCCGGTCGGGGCTTGGGGACGGATGCTCGGCGGCGCCGCGCTCGGCATCGCCCTCATGGACACCGCGTTCGCCTTCGTGTCGAGCCGCTCGGTGCTCGAATTGCCCGGCGGATGGGGCGGGGTCGTCGGGCTGTCGATCGCCAATATGCTGCGCTGGGGACTCAGCCTCGCCGGCGATCCCGCCGTCACCTTGTGGGGCGCGCGCTTGCTCGGACTGACCGCGGGGATCGCAGGCGTAGTGATCTGGGCGCGCAGCGTGCAGCTCGATGTGCAGCAGCTTCGCCTGCCCCGGCGCGAGCGGACCGGAACGGAAAGCGGGGACGTCGATGGCGACGTCGACGATGCCGCCGACTTGTTCACCCCGAGCGCGGCGCCCAAGCCGCGCAAGATGGCACTGCCCGACACGCGACCGGGCCCGGTGATCGCCGATCCCGCGCCGCCGCCCACGCCACCCAAGGCCAAGCCGGTGCAGACCAGCCTCGACTTCAAGGGCAGCTACAAGCTTCCCCCGCTCGACCTGCTCAAGGCCGCGCCCAAGAGCGGCGCCGCCGCGATCGACAAGGCCGCGCTCGAGCGCAATGCGCGGCTGCTCGAAAGCGTGCTCGACGATTTCCATGTGAAGGGCCAGATCGTCGAAGTGCGGCCGGGACCCGTCGTGACGATGTACGAGCTCGAGCCCGCGAGCGGGATCAAGGCGAGCCGCGTGATCCAGCTCGCCGACGATATCGCGCGCAACATGTCGGCGGTGTCGGCGCGTGTCGCGACGATCCCGGGGCGCAGCGTGATCGGCATCGAGCTGCCCAACGCCAAGCGCGAGATGGTGAGCCTGCACGAGCTGGTCGGCAGCGACAGCTTCGAGGACATGGGCGCACAGCTGCCGATCGTGCTCGGCAAGAACATCGCCGGCGATCCGGTGATCGCGGACCTCGCGCCGATGCCGCACCTGCTCGTCGCGGGCACCACCGGCTCGGGCAAGTCGGTCGGGCTCAACTGCATGATCCTGTCGTTGCTCTACCGGCTGACGCCGGAGCAGTGCCGGCTGATCATGATCGATCCGAAGATGCTGGAACTCAGCATGTACAAGGACATCCCGCATCTGCTCGCCGATGTCGTGACCGACCCGCCCAAGGCGGTGCGCGCGCTCAAATGGGCGGTCGAGCAGATGGAGGAGCGCTACCGGATGATGGCCTCGGTCAACGTCCGCTCGCTCGGCTCGTATAACGACAAGGTGCGCCAGGCGCTGGCCAAGGGACAAAAGCTCGGGCGCAAGGTGCAGGTCGGCTACGACCCCGAAACGCGCCAGCCGATCTATGAGGAGGAGACGCTCGACCTCAATCCGCTGCCGCAGATCGTGATCGTGGTCGACGAGCTCGCCGACCTGATGATGACTGCAGGCAAGGAGGTCGAGTTCCTGATCCAGCGCCTTGCGCAGAAGGCGCGTGCCGCGGGCATCCACCTGATCATGGCGACTCAGCGCCCTTCGGTCGACGTCATCACCGGCGTGATCAAGGCGAACCTGCCGACGCGCATCTCCTTCCATGTCACGTCGAAGATCGATTCGCGCACCATCCTGGGCGAGCAGGGCGCCGAGCAGCTGCTGGGCAAGGGCGACATGCTCTACATGCCCGGCGGCAAGCAGATCGCGCGCGTCCACGGGCCGTTCGTGTCGGACGAGGAAGTGCAGGCGGTCGCCGATCACTGGCGCGCGCAGGGCGCACCCGATTACATCTCGGCGGTCACCGAGGAGCCGGAGGGCGAAGAGTTTGCGCTCGACGGCGCCCCGACCGGCGACGATTCGCCTGAGGAACAGCTCTATCGCCGCGCGGTGCAGCTCGTCGCGGAGAGCCAGAAGGCGTCGACCTCGTGGCTCCAGCGCCAGCTGCGCGTCGGCTACAATTCCGCGGCGCGCCTCATCGAGCGGATGGAGAAGGACGGGCTCGTTTCGCGTCCCGACCATGTCGGCCGGCGCGAGGTGCTGATGGATCCCGACGGGCGGCCGCTCTGACGGCGCTCAGAAGCCGCCCCTCACCATGCAGCGCAGCGCTCGCGCGGTGGCGCGTCCGAGCATCCCCCACACGTTCCGGCCGAGGCATCGCGCGAGCGCGCGCAGCTTCTGCCTGACGGTCTCGTCCTGCGGCGAGAGTTTGCCGTAGCAGCGGATGATCTGGCCGACGCTGGCGCTGATCGCGCCCTTGAGCAGGCAGCCCAGTAGCGGATCGCCCGTGGGGATGGCGTCGATGATCGCTTCGATCGTTTCCGCGACGGGATTGCCGTCGCCATCGACGAGATGCTCCACCAACCCGTCCCACGCCTCGCGGGCGATGCCCTCCGCACCTTCGGCATCCGCCTCGTCGACATCGGCGACCGCTGTCGCGTCGAGCGGGATCCGCCCAAGCTCCTCGCCTTCGATCTCGATGACGATCTCGTGCCGTTCAAGATCGACGGTGAGCACCGCCTGGATCGAGACTCCGCCGTCCCCGCGCGGGGAATGGCTCCGTGCGCTGATTTCGATCGACAATTCGTCGCGAAGCGCAGCGATCTGATCAATGCCGATCTCGAGATGATACAGGCGATCGCGGTGCTCGAACTGCCTGGACAGGAAACGTGCCATGGCATCCCTCCCCGAAGTTGCGTGTGCGCAGCATAGCATGCCGCGCCGGGGGGACGAATGGCCTGCTAGGTTCGAATCGGGCCATGGAATCCGAGGCTCCGAAGTGCTGTCCTACGTCTCCATTTCGATCGTATCGATCATCCAGTCGTGAAACAGCTTGACCGGACGCTGCTCGAGCGCGCGCGGGCGGCACACGAACCAGTAGGAATAGGGGCTCTTCACTTCCGGCTCGAACAGAGTCGCGATGCGGGGATCGTCGGTGCGGATCACGTGCGAGTCGAGCATGAAGGCGATGCCGACACCCTGTGCCGCGGCCTCGAGCAGCAGCGAGCCCGAATCGAACAGATCGATCGCGACCGGCTCGATGTCAGGCATCCGCAACGCATCGCGCCAGATCTCGAAGCTGTCGGCCATGTCGCGATGTACCATCACGGTCATGCCGTTGAGCTGCTCAGGACGCGTGATCGCCTTCGGTCCCTCGACCATATGCCGCGCCGCGACGAGGCGGATGCGGTTGCGGTCCAGGCGCCGGCCATAGAGCAGCGTATCGATGTCGCGCGCGAGCACGATCGCCGCGTCGAGTCCGTCGCCAAGCCGCGACATGCCATGCCCACCGGTGTCGATGTCGAGATGGAGCTGCGGATGCGCGGCACGCAACGCACCGAGATGCGGGAGCAGCCGTTGCGTCGCGAACAATGCCGGCGTGCCGAGGCGCAGGCGCAGCAGCTCGACCCCGCTCGTCATCCCCTCGATCGCGTCGCTCATCGAATCGAGTGCGGGCGCGATCAGCCCGAGCAGCCGCTCGCCCTCGGCATTCAATTTCATCGCCTGGTGCCGGCGCTCGAACAACTGCTTGCCGATGAAACGTTCCAGCGCCTGGACGCGGCGGCTGAGCGCGGGCGAGGACAGCGCCAGTTCCTCCGCGGCAGCCTTGACCGATCCCAGCCTCGCGACCTGGACGAACGCCTCGATGGCGGTGAGGGGCGGCAGCCTGCGCATGTGCGTTTTGTGTGGTGCAGCGTTTCCGATTGCAACTGGCTATCAGAGTGAACGGTCTGACAACGGTTACATTGGCAGTAAACCGCGAATGTTACAGATTGCAGAAACTGCAACCGTCATACGATCTTTTCGCACTTGCACAAAAATACGCCGCACTGCACATAGGGCGTGCCTTTCAGGCATCCTCTCCTAAACCTTTCATGGGCTGGTCCACGGACCGGCCCTTTTTTTTGCCCGAATCGACGGCGAAACGATAGCCTGTCTAGGCGATCCGGAACCGCATGCCTATGTGGCGCGCTCACCCTCAGACGTTCGCAGGGAAGGAGAGCCAATGGCCGATATCGAAACCCCCACGCGCAAGGTCCAGGTCGCCAATTCGCGGCCCGAGGACAGCGGCCGCGGCCTCGCCCATCTTCCGCGCGCGCTGATGACCGAGCTCGGCCTGCAGCAGGGCGATGTGATCGAGATCGTCGGCAAGCGCAACACCCCCGCACGCGCGGTCTTCCCCTATCCCGAGGACGAGGGGCTCGAGCTGCTGCGCATTGATGGGCTGCAGCGCGCCAATGCCGGGGTCGGCTCCGGCGACTATGTCGAGATCCGCCGCGCCGAATCGCGCCCGGCGACGCGGGTCGTGTTCGCCCCGGCACGCAAGGACCTGCGCCTCGAAGGCTCGGCCAATGCGCTCAAGCGCACCTTCATCGGCCGCCCGCTGTGTCAGGGCGACACCGTCTCGACCGTCGGCCAGCAGCGCGTCGCCGACATGCCGCCCAACGTGCTCCAGCATTTGCGCGCGCCGGCCTATGCGCTGCAGGAGATCCGCCTGACCGTGGTCTCCGCGACGCCGCGCGGCATCGTCCATATCGACGAGAGCACCGAGATCGAGCTGCGCGCGGATTACGAGGAGGCCAAGGAATTCCGCCGTGCCGACGTGACCTATGACGATATCGGCGGCATGGCCGCCACGATCGACCAGCTGCGCGAGATGGTCGAGCTGCCGCTGCGCTATCCCGAGCTGTTCCAGCGGCTCGGCGTCGATCCGCCCAAGGGTGTGCTGCTCCACGGCCCGCCCGGCACCGGCAAGACCCGCCTCGCGCGGGCGGTGGCGAACGAGTCCGACGCGCAATTCTTTCTGATCAACGGCCCCGAGATCATGGGCTCGGCCTATGGCGAGTCCGAGAAACGGCTGCGCGAGGTGTTCGAGGAAGCGAACCAGAACGCCCCCTCGATCGTATTCATCGACGAGATCGATTCGATTGCGCCCAAGCGCGGCCAGGTGTCGGGTGAGGCCGAGAAGCGCCTGGTCGCGCAGCTGCTCACGCTGATGGACGGGCTCGAGGCACGCGCAAATGTCGTCGTCATCGCCGCGACCAACCGGCCCGAGGCGGTCGACGAGGCGCTGCGCCGGCCGGGCCGCTTCGATCGCGAGATCGTGGTCGGCGTGCCCGACGAGCGCGGGCGGCGCGAGATCCTGGGCATCCACACCCGCGGCATGCCGCTCGGCGAGCGGGTCGACCTGACCGAGCTCGCGCGTACCACCTTCGGCTTCGTCGGCGCCGATCTCGCGGCGCTGACCCGCGAGGCCGCGATCGAGGCGGTGCGGCGGATCATGCCCAAGCTCAACCTCGAGGAGAAGACGATCCCGCCCGAGGTGCTCGACATGCTCGCGGTGACGCGCGAGGACTTCGTCGAGGCGCTCAAGCGCGTCCAGCCGAGCGCGATGCGCGAAGTGATGGTGCAGAAGCCCAATGTCCATTGGGAGGATGTCGGCGGCCTCGACGACGCGCAGATGCGCCTCAAGGAAGGCGTCGAGCTGCCGATGAAGGATCCCGACGCGTTCCGCCGCCTCGGCATCCGACCGGCCAAGGGCTTCCTGCTCTACGGCCCGCCCGGCACCGGCAAGACGCTGCTCGCCAAGGCGGTGGCGCGCGAGGCGGAGGCGAACTTCATCGCCACCAAGTCGAGCGACCTGCTCAGCAAATGGTATGGCGAAAGCGAGCAGCAGATCGCTCGCCTGTTCGCCCGCGCGCGCCAGGTGGCGCCGTGCGTGATTTTCATCGACGAGCTCGACAGCCTGGTGCCCGCACGCGGCTCGGGGCTCGGCGAGCCGCAGGCGACCGAGCGCGTGGTCAACACCATCCTCGCCGAGATGGACGGGCTCGAGGAGCTGCAGTCGGTGGTGGTGATCGGCGCGACCAATCGGCCCAACCTGATCGACCCGGCGCTGATGCGCCCGGGCCGGCTCGACGAGCTGATCTATGTCGGCGTGCCCGACGCGCCGGGACGCGAGCGCATCCTCAAGATCCAGACCGCGCGCATGCCGCTGGCCGAGGATGTCGACCTCGCCGCGGTCGCGGCGCGGACCGAGCGCTTCACCGGCGCGGACCTCGAGGATGTGGTGCGCCGCGCCGGCCTTGCCGCATTACGCGAATCGCTCGGCAACAAGCAGGTGACGATGGCGCATTTCGAGGCGGCGCTGGCCGACTCGCGCGCGACCGTCACGCCCGAGATGGAAGCGGAATATGCTCAGCTCGTCGCGCGGATGAAGCAGGATGCGGTGGCTCTCAATCCGATCGGGTTCATTGCGCCGGGGATGCTCCAGGGCCGCGGCCCGAAGACCGGAGCGTGAACCAGCCATAAAGGACGAGCAGGGCGAGCGCAGCGGCCGCGACCAGATAGGGGAGCGGCCGCCACAGCCCGTAAAAGGCGACGCCGATCGACGGACCGAGGATGAACGCCGCGCCGTTGATCGAGGTAACCTTTCCCGCCACCGATCCCTGCGCCGCCTGCCCCACCGCGAGCGACGATCCGGCGGTGAAGCCGGGGCGCGAGAAGCCGAAACCGAGCGTGGTCAGCGCATAGGCGGTGGCGATGCCGTAGAGCGAGGTCGCGCTGCCGGTGGCGAAACAGCCGACCGCGCTCAGGGATAGCCCGATCAGCATGAGCTGGCGCGGGTTGAGGTTGAGCAGCGGGATGATCCCCCATTGCGCGAGCAGCGCCGAGCCTGCGCCAAGCATCAGCACGAGGCCGGTCGCCTCGATCGCCTCGATCGGCGGCACGCCCAGCCGGTCGATGATCAGGAAGCCGATCACTTGCCCGGCCATCGCCTGGGCGTGGCCGAGGATCAGGCCGCAGATCATCCAAGCGCGCACGCGCGGGTCGAGATAGCCGACCGGCTCGACCTTGGGCGCGGTCGCCGCAGTGACGCTCGCCCCGCTCGCCTGCCCGCCGATCGAGGGATAGCTCGCCGCCGCGCCATGGCTGACCGGCGCGTCGACGTCGCGCGGCAGGAAGCGCGCGACGGTCAGCATCATCGCCAGCGCCGCCACGCTGAAGATCAGCGCGGGCCCGGCAAGGCCGATGGTCGGCCCGCCGCGCCACAAGTCGCCGAGGACGAGATAGGGCGCGATCGCCGGCCCCAGGATGGTGCCGAGCCCGAACGCCGAGCCGAGCAGGGTGAGCGCCCTGGTCCGCTCCTCGCGGCTGGTGCGCGCGGCGACGATCGCCTGCACCGCAGGCGGCGCGGCCGAGCCGAACCCGCCATAGAGCATCCGGGCGCCGACGAAGAAGGCGAACGCCGTGGCCGGCGCGATCCAGCCATTGATCCCTGCGGCGAGAAACAGGCCGCAGAAGAACAGCGAGCCGGTAAGCCCGATCTGCCCGAGCAGCACCATCTGCCGCCGCCCGTGCCGATCCGACCGATTCGCCCAATAGGGCGCGACCAGGGTCCACAGCAGCGCCGAGACCGAGAAGGCGGCGGCGACCGCGCTGTCGGGTACGCCGAGCGAGCGGCCCAGCGCGGGGAGCACCGATTGCAACGCGGTGTTGCCGGCGGCGATGGTGAGCATCACCAGGAACAGGATCGCGAAGGTGCGATCGAATTTGGGCGGGCTCACCGTTCCCGCATGGCGGCATCGCCCGCCGCGACTTGGCCTTCGCGCCGCTGCTCCATGGGTTTGAGGATGAAAGCTTTCGCCGGACCGCGCAACCGCCGCGATGCAAGGAACGTTAAGGGGGAGTCCGTATGAGCCTACCTGCCGGCCCGCTGGCGGAGAGTGCACTTTGGCGCATTTTAAACGGACTCTGATGACAGAGCCATTGCAACTGTCCTACAGGAACGTGACACCGACAGAGGGAAGTTGATGACCGGTTCGACCACCATTGCCCGCGCGAAACGCAAGGCCGCGCGTCCTCTCTCGCCTCAGGCGCTGTTTCTCCAGGGTTTCTTCAAGCACCCCGTGATGGTCGGATCGATCATCCCGTCGTCGAACAAGCTCATCCGCAAGATGCTGGCGCGAGTCGATTGGGAGAACACCAAGGTGTTCGTCGAATATGGCCCCGGCGTCGGCACCTTCTGCCGCCACATCCTCGACCGGCTCGGCCCCGACGCCAAATATATCGCGATCGATACCAACCCGGATTTCGTCGCCTATCTGCGCCAGACCATCGTCGATCCGCGCTTCTCGGCGATCCACGGCTCGGCCGCGGACGTGAACGCGATCGTCGCCGATCACGGCGCGGAACAGGCCGACTATGTGCTGTCGGGCCTGCCCTTCTCCACCCTGCCACCGGGCGTGGGCGAGCAGATCGCCCAGGCCACCCAGCGGGTGCTGCGCCCCGGCGGGGCATTCCTCGTCTACCAGTTCAATCCCAATGTCCGCAATTTCCTGACGCCGCTGTTCGCGCGCATCGATCATGACATGGAATGGTGGAACGTGCCGCCCGCACAGCTCTGGTGGGCGTGGAAGGACGAACCCGCCGATTGACGGCGGCCGCCCGGCGGCACACATCGAGCGCATGGATCAGCTCAACCTATCCGAGTCGGAGTGGCGCCAGCGGCTCACCCCCGAGCAATATCATGTGCTCCGCGAGGCCGGCACCGAGCGCGCCTTCGCCGGTCACTATACCGACGCCAAGGCCGACGGCATCTATCGCTGCGCGGGCTGCCAGCTCGAACTGTTCGACAGCGACGACAAATATGATTCGGGCTCCGGCTGGCCGAGCTTCACCCGGCCGGTCGCCGCGGATCATGTGAGCGAGCACAGCGACTCGAGCCACGGCATGGTCCGCACCGAGGTGCGCTGCGCACGCTGCGACGGGCATCAGGGGCATGTCTTCCCCGACGGTCCGCCGCCGACGGGATTGCGCTATTGCATCAATTCGGTCGCGCTCGATTTCCGTCCGCGCGGCGACGACGGCGACGCCTGACGCCGCCCGTATCGATCAGCTTGTGAGCCGCGTGGTTCGCCGGTAGGTTCGCGCCCACTTCGATGCCCAGAAAATCCCCCGCCCGCCCCGGCAAGTTCCGCCGCATCCTCAAATGGGTGCTGATCGGCGGCTTTACGCTCGCCATCGCTGCCTTCATCGCGCTGGCCATCGCGGTGTACACCGCACGCGCTTCGCTGCCGAGCTTCGAGGAGCTCAAATCCTCGCCCAACGGGCAGATGATCCGCGTCCATGCCGCCGACGGCACGGTAATCGTCTCGCTCGGGCCGAGCTATGGCGAGTGGATCCCGTACAGCCAGATCCCCGCGCCGATGCGCGACGCGATGATCGCGATCGAGGATCGCCGCTTCCGCTCGCATTGGGGCGTCGATCCGGTGGCGCTGGCGCGCATCGCCAAGTTCGCGGTCGACAATCGCGGCACCGATCGCCGCCTGCAGGGCGGCTCGACGATCACCCAGCAGGTCGCGCGGACGATCTTCCTCTCCAACAAGTACGACCTCGGCCGCAAGGTGCGCGAGATGATCCTGGCGCTCGCGCTCGAGCGCAAGTTCACCAAGGACCAGATCCTCGAGCTCTACCTCAACAAGGTCTATTTCGGCGGCGGCGCCTATGGCATCGACGCTGCCTCGCGCACCTTCTTCGCGCATCCCGCGACCAATCTCACGCTGTCGGAGGCCGCAGTCATCGCCGGCCTGGTCAAGGCGCCGTCGCGCTACTCCCCCACCGCCGACGCCGAGGCCGCGGTCGGACGCGCCAGCGTGGTGCTCGACGTGATGGTCGAGACCGGCGCGTTGAGCCGCGCCGAGGCCAGCGCCGCCCGCCCGGCCGAGGTCAAACTCGCCGCCGCGCCCAAGCAGAACAGCGTACGCTACTTTACCGACTGGGCACTGCCCCAGCTCGAGGTGCTGATCGACGAGACCGTCGCGCCGCTCGACGTGTGGACGACGATCGACCTGCGCATGCAGAATGCCGCGACCCAGGCGATCCAGGCCAATACGCCGGCGGGCACTCAGGGCGCGCTGGTCAGCCTCGATCGCGACGGCGCGGTGCGCGCGATGGTCGGCGGGCGCGACTATGTCTCGTCGATCTACAATCGCGCGACCCAGGCGACGCGCCAGCCCGGCTCGGCGTTCAAGCTGTTCGTCTATCTCGCCGCGCTCGAGGCCGGGCACAAGGTCGAGGATCGGCTGGTCGACGAGCCGGTGACGATCAACGGCTGGAGCCCTCGCAACAGTTCGGGCCGCTTCTCGGGCGAGATGACGCTGCGTTCGGCCTTCGCCTATTCGATCAACACGATCGCCGCCAAGCTTGGCCAGGAGGTCGGCTTCGGCACGGTCGCCGACATGGCGCGGCGGTTCGGCATCACCACCCCGATCAACACGCAGCCGGCGATGGTGCTCGGCACCAGCAACGTGCGCCTGATCGACATGACGCGCGCCTTCGCCTCGGTCGGGCAGAAGGGCGTTGCGGTCACCCCCTATGCGATCACCCGGGTCACCGCCAACGGCGCGGTGATCTACCAGCATGAGGTCGATACCTCGCGCGTGCTGGTCGCACCCTATGTCGCGGCGCAGATGACCGATCTGCTGCAGACCGCGGTCGCCACCGGCACCGGCCGCTCGGCGCAGATCGGGCGTCCGGTCGCGGGCAAGACCGGCACCACCAGCTCGAACAAGGACGGTTGGTTCCTGGGCTTCTCCTCGGGCCTCACCACCGGCGTGTGGATGGGCCGCGACGATGCCAGGGCGGTGCACGGGCTGCAGGGCGGCACCGCCCCGGCGCGGGCCTTCGCCGCCTTCATGCGTCCCGCCGTCGCCGGCCGCCCGGTCGAGGAGTTCGAGACCGAGGTGACCCTGCCCGAATGGCAGATCGAGCCCGACGAGGAAGTCTATGGCGCGCCCGACAATGGCCTGTTCGTCGACGAGGACGGCAACCCCATCGCGCGCGATGAGGTCAATCCCGGCGCGCTGCAGGGTCCCGAGTCAGACCCCGGGATCGAGGGCGAGGAAGACGGTACCATCGACCAGGACTGGCTCGACCGGATGACCGGGCGCGGCCAGCGCAACCCGCCGCCGCGCGAGCCGCTCGATCGCGAGCAGCAGCGCGACCCGCGTACCGGTGTCCAAGAGCTGCGGCCGCGCCGCGAGCCACCTCCGCGCGACGCGCCCCGCCAGCCTCAGGACTCGCGCCCGTACGAGTGAAGCCGCATCGCGTTGGCGCGCAGCCAGGCGCGCTCGCGCGCCGGATCCCTGCCATAGAGTTCGCGCACGACCGCGTGGAAGGCGGGGCTGTGGTTCATGTGCACGCGATGCGCCACCTCGTGCGCCACGGTCGCACGGCGCACCATGGGCGGGGCGAGGATCAGCCGCCAGCTGTAGCGGATCACACCCGACGACGCGCAGCTCCCCCAGCGCCCCTTGGGATCGCCGATCGCGACGCGACTGACGGTGACTCCAGCCTTGGCGGCATATTCGCCGGTCTCGGCGCTCAGCGTGTCGAGCGCGGTCTTGCGCAGCCAGCGTTCGATGCGGCGCTCATAGCCTTCGCGCGGCCCGCCCGCGATGAGTTGTCCATCGTCGAGCAGCGGGGTGCGCGGGAAGCCACTGTCCCAGCCGAGGCCGACCTCCTCACCGAGATAGAGGATCGCCGCCCCCGGCGCGAACGGCACCGGCGCGACTCGACGTTCGAGCGCACGTGCGATCCATTCCTGCTGCTGCTGCGCCCAGCGTAGCGCAGGGCCGACCGGCGCGCGCGGCGGCAGCGTCAGGCGCACCTGGCCGGTGGCGTTGTCGACCGAGAGCTTCATCCGCCGAGCGCGGGGATGACGCACGACCTCGATCGGTCCGGTCACAGGATCCGGTCGACCATATGATGCTCGAGATCCCCGGCGACGTCCTCGGAGATCGTCCAGCCGCGCACCGACTCGCCCGCCGCGTGCACGCTCTCGCGATCACCGCTCACCAGATAATGCCAGTCGGGCAATTTCTCCCCTGCCGCGCGCAGGCGATAGGCGCAGGTCCGCGGCAGCCACGCGATGTCGTCGACATTGTTCGCGCTGAGCCGGACGCATTCGGCGACATAGGCGTGGCGATGCTTGTAATCGCTGCACATGCCCGCATGCCGGTCGAGCAGGCGGCACGCGACATTGGTGGCATAGAGCTCGCCGGTATCCTCGTCCTCGATCTTGTGCAGGCAGCATTTGCCGCAGCCGTCGCACAAGGCTTCCCATTGCGCGCGGTCGAGAGTCGAGAGCGGCTGCTCCCAGAAGGGCTCTATCCGATCCACTTCTCGATCTCCGCGACGATCGCCTGCGGGTTCTGATCCTGGGGCAGCAGCGCGATCGGTTCGCCCTTGGGACCCATGAGATAGGCTTGGCGGCCATGATCCATGAGATAGCCGCTCGGCGTCTCGCGCTTGGCATAGGGCACGCGATAGGCCTTGGCCGCGGCATCGACCTGTGCCGGCGTGCCGGTCAGGCCGACCATGCGCGGATAGAAGGCCTGGGTGAATTCCTTGACCACCTTGGGCGTGTCGCGCGCCGGATCGATGGTGACGAAGACCGGCACGATCTGCGCCGACAGCGCGGGCTTCTGCTTGTCGAGCAGCTTCATCGCGCCGCCGATATTCTGGACGTCCACCGGACAGACATCGGGACAGAAGGTGTAGCCGAAATACATGATGCGGTACTTGCCGGCGAAGTCGGTGTCCTTGACCGTCTTGCCGTCGCCATTCACCAACGTGAACGGGCCCCCGATCGAAGCGCCGGCGAGCGGCGCATCGGCGAGCGATTTCTTGGCGGGCGTGGCCTCGCCGCAACCAGCGGCGGCGAAAGCGAGGGCGAGGGTGGGGACAAGCAACCTGTTCATGGCGCTTGCCGCCATGATCTGATAGTGGCCGCGTTGCAAGGTTTCCGATCCATCAGGGGCATTGTCCGATCATGTCTTTCCGTTCGTCCCGGCCCGTACTCGCCGCGGCGCTGCTTGCCTTGGCGCTCCCGGTTGCCGCTCAGCAATTTTCCGACAGCTACAATTTTCTCAAGGCCGTGCGCGAGCAGGACGGCAACAAGGTCACCGAGTTCCTCAACCAACCCGGTCAGACGATCGTCAATGCGCGCGACGAGAAGGGCGAGGCGGCGATCCACATCGTCGCCAAGCGCCGCGACCGCACCTATCTCAACTTCATCCTCGCGCGCGGCGGCAACGCGAATCTGCAGGACGGCGCGGGCAATACGGCGCTCCTGCTCGCGGTCGAGGCGAACTGGCCCGAGGGGGTGACGCTGCTGATCTCGCGCGGCGCCAACATCAACCTCGGCAACAATGGCGGCGAGACTCCGCTGATCCGCGCCGTCCAGCGCCGCGACGCCGAGCTGGTCCGCACGCTGCTGGCCAACAAGGCCGATCCCGACCAGCGCGATCGCCTGACCGGCATGAGCGCACGCGACTATGCGTCGCGCGACACGCGCTCGCCGATGATCGCGCAGATGCTCAAGGACGCGCCCAAGATCGAAAAGCGCGCGGTGTCCGGGCCCAGCTTCTAAAAAGGGACTTCTAACCGCCCCAGGCGAGCCCATCCGCATCGGGATCGGTGAGGGTGATCACCCGGCGCGCGGCGCGGCGGGCGAAGGCGAGCGTGCATTTGCGCCGCGTCGCGCTCGCCAGCGGCACGGTCTGCGCTTCGCGCGCGATCGCGGCATCATAGCGATCGGCGACGATCACCCCGGCGCGCTCGGGCAGGAATCCCGGCGTGTCGAGCGGCGACAAGTCGAAGCCCGCCGGCACCGCCCAGAAGAAGCGATCGCAATGCGCGAGATAGTCGGTCCACTTACCGTCGCCGAGCAGGTCGGCGCGCGACACCTTGACCTCGACGATGATGATCTCGCCGCGCGCATTGAGCGCCATCAGGTCGGCGCGGCGCCCGTCGCCGAGCGGCACTTCGGCCATCGCCACGCAATCATGGCGCAGCAGCATGCGACACGCACCGCGAGTCACCTCGGCGGTGACGAGCGGGGCCAGCTCAGGGTTCGAATCAGCAGACGCCGGAGACGGTGCAACCATCCCCGGCGTCTAGAACATTTGGCGAACGAGTTAAAGGGTCAGCGATAGAAGACGTGGTTGCCGACGCTGCCGACGCGCGCACGGCGCCAGCCGGGCGAAACGTGGCGGGCGTGGAAATAAAGTGCCTTCGAGACCTTGCTGTCCCACATATCGCTGCGCGCGACCCTGGCCACCGCGAGTGCGGTCTTCCATGCACGTGCGCTTTCGGGCGGCTGTGGGAGCTGACCGCCGCGCACGAACGAGAACTGGCCGCGCTGCTTGAGCACGCCGCACACGGTGCTGGCGAAACGGCCCGATGCGGCGCGGTTGAGGATCACCTCGGCGACTGCGAGCTGGCCTTCGAGCGGCTCGCCCTTGGATTCGTAATAGACGCCGATCGCGAGGCAGTTGAGCTCGGAATCGTCGATCTCCAGCGGCTGCGCGGCGACTGCGGCGGCGAGCGTCGCATAATCGGCGTCGGCGCCCTCATCAAAAGCAGGATCGCTGGGGGCGGGGGCTGCCGGAGTCTCGGTCTCGAGATCGGCGAGCGCTTCGCCCATTGTGGGAACTTGCGGGAGTCCCGGATCGTTTATCCCCGCGAGCGGCGCTTTCTCGGCTTCCCGGGCCACACCCGGGGCGGTCGCGCCAATGCCTGCGGCAAAGGTAAGAGTCACAGCCGCGATAAGCGCGGCCCGTGCAGAAAAGGACATTCAACTTCGATACTATGCGGTTGGCGCGCGATCCGGATCCTATTCCCTTTGTTCGGAGGACCGGTCGGGCTTTCCCCCCGACTGCGTAACCGGCGGCTTCACACCCCGACGGCACAACGCTCTTGATATGTGTGCGCGTCTTTGACCCTGATGCTGCGCTGCGTCAACCGCCGAACATTGTTTCAGCGGCGAACCGTTCCGCGCCCGCGATATCCAGTTCGACCACCCACAGATCCGGATCGCGGCCGCGGCGGCGCTGCCAATAGTCCGAAACCACACCGTCATCGGCCATCTCGGCAGGCCCGCTGCGAACCAGCGCAGGCAATCCGTCGGGTCCGAGCCCGCGCTCGAAAAAGCGCGGATCACCGCCGCGTTCGAGCGCCAGGATCAGGATCGCACCGGCCTCCGCCTCGCCTTTCGCCAGCACCATCGCACTGCCCCCCGCGGCGTTGACTCGCCGGATGAGCGCGCCGACCACCAGCCCGCTCGCGAGCCGCGGCATCAGCTGCGGTACCCGGGCAGCCCGGCGAGCGGGATGCGCGATTTCATGAAGGTGCCCGTACCGCGCGCGGCCTCCTCGCCCGTCGCATCGATCAGCCGCGCCTCGGCGACGAACACGCGGCGCTGCCCGCTGACCCAGCGCCCCTCGGCAACGACCGGCCCGGGCCCGAGCGGTTTGGTGAAGAGCAGGTTGAACGCGGTGGTGAGCAGGAAACGGTCGGTCACCAGGCTGTTGCAGGCATAGAAGGCGGCATCGTCCAGCATCTTGAAATAGCTGGTCCCGTGCGCCGCGCCGCCGGCGTGGAAATGCCGTTCGTCGATCGTGAAGTGGATCCGGGCCTGCCCGCTCGCCGGAATCTCGAGCCGCGACTCGAACAGGCGGTTGATCGGTGCGGCGGCATAGAGCGATTCGAGCGCGCGATAATGCGCCGTCGCTCCCACCGCCGGCTCAGGCGGCGTCACGCGCCTCGCTTCCGACGAGCAGCGCGTAGAGCGCGTCGGCCGACCCGGCGCCGCGCAGCTTGGCGACGAATACGCGGTCGCGCAGCCGCCGAGACACCCGCGCCAGCGCCTTGAGATGCTCGCCACCGGCATCAGGCGGCGAGAGCAACGCGAACACCAGATCCACCGGGAGGTCGTCGACCGAAGCGAAATCGAGCGGCTTGTCGAGCCGCACGAACAGCCCTTGCACCCCGGTCAGACCCGCGATCTTGCCGTGCGGAATCGCGATGCCGCCGCCGAACCCGGTCGAGCCCAGTTTCTCGCGTTCGCTCAGCCGCTCGCTCACCACCGCCGCATCGATCCCATAGGACGCGGCGGCGACCTCACCGAGCAGCGAAAAGAGTTTCTTCTTGCTGCCCGCCACGGTTCCCGAATGCACCGCATCGGGTTTCAGCAGATCGCCGAGATCGTTCATCGGGCTGCGATCAGGCGGCCCGGTTGGGCTCGACCCAGCCGATCGTTCCGTCCGCGCGGCGATAGACCATGTTGTAGTTGCCGGTGCCGGTATTGCGGAACAGCAGTGCGTTGGTGTTGCGCAGGTCGAGCATCATCACCGCGTCGGACACGCTGGCGTCGGGCACGTCGACTCGCGTCTCGGCGATCACCGGCGGCGCATCCGCCACCTCTTCCTCCTCATCGCCGATCTGGAAGACGGTATAGCCGGCGTCGTAGGCCGCCTCGAGCGCCGCCTGGGCGTGGCCGTTGTTGCGGTCCTTGAGCCGCCGGACGTAGCGGCGCAGCTGCTTCTCGATCTTGTCGGCGGCGCCGTCGAAGGCAAGGTGCGCTTCCTGCGCGGCGTGCGATCCCTTGAGCACCAGGCCCTGCATCACATGCGCGACGATGTCGCAGGTGAAGCCATAGTCGTGCGGCCCCTTGCCGAAGGTCGCCTGGGCCGAGATTGCGCGGGAGAAATATTTGTCGGCGATACCCTGGAGCCGGTCTTCCACGTGCTGCCGGATGGCGTTGCCCGTATCGACTCGATGACCCGAAACCCGGATATCCATAATTTCCTCCGTCAATATGAGGAGCACCTAGGAACGCGCCCGGCGACCGTCAACCGGACGCCGGCGTGCCCCATAAAGGCTCCTCGAACCCGGCCATGAACGCCGAATGGCGGGCCAGTTCTTCATCGCTCGGTGCGAAAACGCGCGCCGGGCGGGCATTGCTCCGTACCGCGGTAATCTCGATCCGCTCGCTCGCCGTGGCTTCGACAGCAAGGCCGAGCGTGATCTGGCGTCCGCCGGTGAGTTCGATGAACACTTGCGCCAGCAGCTGCGCGTCGAGCAGCGCGCCGTGCAACTCGCGCGCGGAAAGGTCGATGCCGTAGCGCACGCACAGCGCGTCGAGCGTATGCTTGGCGCCCGGATGCCGCGCGCGCGCCAAGGTCAGCGTATCGACGATACGCTCGACCTGGAGCAGCGGCTTGCCGCATGTGCCGAGCTCGCCGTTGATGAAGCCGAAGTCGAACATCGCATTGTGCGCGATCAGCGGGCAGTCGCCCAGGAACTCGATCAGCTCGTCGCAGATCTCAGGGAAGCGCGGCTTGTCGGCTAGGAACGCGGCGGACAGGCCGTGCACCGCGAACGCCTCGGCCGGCATGTCGCGGTCGGGGTTGAGGTAGCGATGGAAGCTGCGCCCCGTCGGCACGCGATTGACCAGCTCGACACAGCCGATCTCCACCAGCCGGTGCCCTGCATTGAAGCTGAGCCCGGTCGTTTCGGTATCGAAAACGATTTCCCGCATCGTGCGATTATCGGCCTTCCGCGCTCGTGAGGCAAGCGATCACAGTGCGTACCACTTCACGCGTCTCCTCCAGCGAACCGCCCGTCGGAATCACGAAATCCGCGCGTTCGCGCTTCTCCGCGTCGGGCATCTGCCTCGCCAGGATCGCCTCGAAGCGTTCGGCGGTCATTCCCGGCCGGGCGAGGACGCGCGCGCGCTGCACGTCGGGGGGCGCGGAGACGACTGCGATCTTGTCGACCTGCCGCCAGCCGCCGGCCTCGAACAGCAACGGCACGTCGAGAACGACCAGCGGCCGGCCGCGATTCGCTTCGAGGAAGCGCTGCCGTGCCTCGGCCACCGCGGGGTGGACGATTCCCTCCAGCCGCTCGAACGCCGCCGGCTTGCCGAACACCGCCTCGCCCAGCGCCGTGCGATCGACGCCCTGCGCGCCGGTCGTATCGGGGAACGCCGCCTCGATCGCGGCGACGAGGCGTCCGCCCGGGCCCTGCAGCCTGTGGACCTCGGCATCCGCGTCGAACACCGGCACGCCTTCGTCGGCGAACATCGCCGCGACGGTCGACTTGCCCATGCCGATCGAGCCGGTGAGGCCGAGGATTAGTGTCATGACGTCAGCAAGGCGCGCAGCTCGGCGTCGTGTGCGCGCGGCGCAGGCTCGCCGAAGAACAGCTCGAAGGCGAGCGCCGCCTGGCCGATCAGCATCTCGAGCCCGTCGACCGTCTCGAGATCGCGCGCGCGCGCTGCGGTGAGCAGCCCGGTCTCGAGTGGCGCATAGACCGCGTCGTACACCACCGCATCGTCAGGCAGATTGCCGAGATCGAGATCGAGCGGCGGCTGGCCTGTCATGCCGAGCGAACTCGCATTGACCAGCAGCGCCACCGGCGGGACCGGCGCGTCGAGCGGTACGGCGTCGCCCTTGAGCCCGAACAGCGACAGCAGGCCCATCGCCTTCAGCGGCGAGCGGTTGAGGATCGTCACCCGCTCGACTCCGGCACGCGCCAGCGCGAACAGGACCGCGCGCGCCGCACCGCCCGCGCCGACCACCGCGACCGGGGCGCCCTCCAGGTCGAACTCGGCGATCGGGGCGTAGAAGCCGGCGGCATCGGTGTTAGTCCCGATCAGCGAACCGTCCGCGCTGCGGAACACGGTGTTGATCGCGCCGATCGTGTCGCGCACGCCGCCGGGATCGGGGACGTGATCGAGCGCCGCGACCTTGTGCGGTGCGGTGATGTTGCACCCGCGCCAGGCGGGATCGTCGCGGCGCGAAGCGAAGAACCCGGCCAACCCCTCGGCAGTGACATGCGTCTTGCGATAGGCGGCGTCGAGCCCGAGCTTCTCCAGCCAGAAGCCGTGGATCACCGGCGATTTGGACTGGGCGATCGGGTCGCCGATCACTTCGGCAAAGGATGTCGTCATGACGTCAGCACACCTCTCGTGCGCAGATAATCGAGGATGTTGAGCAGCGGCATGCCGAGGATCGTGTAGTGACTCCCCTCCATGCGTGCGAACAGCTGCACGCCCGGCCCTTCCACTCGGTAGCAACCCACGCAGCCTGCGATCGCCGGCCATTCGGCGTCGAGATATTCGGCGATGAACGCGTCAGAAAGCGGCCGCACCAGCAATCGCGCGCGATCCACATGGCGCCACACCGGGCGGCCATTTTCGGCGATCACCGCGGCGCTGTAGAGATCGTGGCGCTTGCCCGACAGCAGACGCAGATGCTTCTCGGCATCGGCGCGATCGGCGGGCTTGTCGAGCAATGGCCCGTCCTCGATCGCCACCACCGAGTCGCAGCCAAGCACCAATGTGCCCGGCACGCGCTGGCTCACCTTGAGCGCCTTCAATTCGGCAAGCGCGTCGGCGAGGTCGCGCGGCGCGGCGCCGGCCAGCCCGGCCTTGGCGGCATCCTCGTCGACATGCGCAGCGAGCGCTTCGTGCGGCACCCCCGCAGCGCTCAGCATCGCGCGGCGCGATGCACTGGTTGAGGCGAGCACGATCATTCGGCGCGAGTCCCGGAACCGCTCGCGCGCTCGTTGCACAGGGTGATGATCGCCGCGGCGGTCTCCTCGATCGAGCGACGCGTCACGTCGATCACCGGCCAGCCATTGTCGGCGAACATGCGCCGCGCATAGGCGACCTCGCGCTGCACCGCCTCGGCCTCGACATAGGAAGTCTCATCCTGCTGGTTGAGCGAGAGCAGCCGGTTGCGTCGCACCTGGATCAGCCGCTCGGGGCTGGTGGTGAGCCCGACGACCATCGGATGCTTGAGCGCGAACAACAAGCCGGGCGGAGGGGATTCGGGCACGATCGGAATGTTGGCGACCTTGTAGCCGCGATTGGCGAGATAGATCGAGGTCGGCGTCTTCGAAGTGCGCGAGACCCCGGCAAGCAGGATGTCGGCCTCCTCCCAATTCTCCCAATTGACCCCGTCGTCATGCGCGATGGTGAACTGGATCGCGTCGACGCGCGCGAAATAGGCGGCGTCGAGCGTGTGCTGCCGCCCCGGCCGCGCCTTCATCTCCTGCCCGAGCATGCTGGAGAGCGCGTGATTGACCGGATCGAGCGGCGCCACCGCGGGCAGCCCGATCGCGCGGCACCGCGCCTCGAGCGTGCGGCGGATCTCCGGGTTGACCAGGGTGAACAGCACCAGCCCCGGGTTCTGCGCGATCTCGCCCAGGATGCGCTCGAGATGCGTCTCGCTGCGCACCATCGGCCAGAAATGGCGCAGCACCTCGACATCGTCGAACTGCGCGAGCGCCGCCTTGGCGATATTCTCGAGCGTCTCGCCGGTGGAATCCGACAGGAGATGGAGGTGAAGCCTCACCGCTTGAACGCCGGCCGGGACGGATCTGTGGAAAACATGCGCAAAATCGCTAGCGCAACGCAAAGGGCACGCCAAGCGGGCCGATCGCTCCCCGCTCCGGCCACCTCGTCCACAACGCGCTCCACATGCCGGCGGGTGCACACACAGCCTGTGGATGACGTGGACTGGTTGCGCGACTCTGCAGGGAATCGCGGGCGTCCACCGCGTCAATCTGTTGGCAGAACCGGCACGAACGCCTAAGCCCCGCGATCCACGCACCAACACACAACAACATCCTTCTTAGATTCTTTTCTTCTTCTGAAAGATGGAATGACCGGTCCCGTGAATTCGAAGTCGTTGCTCCCCAAACCTCTTCTGGAGGTGCTGTCTGGGAAGCGCGTCGATGCGCCCCCGATGTGGCTCATGCGCCAGGCTGGCCGCTATCTTCCCGAGTATCGCGCTCTGCGGGCCGAGAAGGGTGGATTCCTCGAGCTGGTCAATGACAGCGACGCCGCAGCCGAGGTAACGCTCCAGCCGATCCGCCGCTTCGGCTTCGACGGCGCGATCCTGTTTTCCGACATCCTCGTCGTGCCGCATGCGCTGGGACAGGATCTGTGGTTCGAAACGGGCGAAGGGCCGCGGCTTGCCCCCCGGCTGGTCGACCATGCGCTGGACAGCCTCACAGCGGCCCCTGAGCGGCTCGATCCGGTCTATGGCACCGTCCGACGCGTCGCCACCGCTTTGCCCGCTGAGACCACTTTCCTGGGCTTTGCAGGCAGCCCCTGGACTAACGCGACCTATATGGTTGCGGGACAGGGCAGCCGCGACCAGTCCGAAACGCGCCGCATGGCCTACGGCGATCCGGGCGCGTTCCAGGCGATCATCGACGCGATCGTGGCGATGTCGGTCGACTATCTGGCGAAGCAGGTCGAGGCCGGAGTCGAGGCGGTGCAGCTGTTCGACAGCTGGGCCGGCTCGCTGTCGCCCGCGCAGTTCGAGCGCTGGGTGATCGCACCCAACGCGGCGATCGTTGCCGGGCTGCGCGCGCGTTGCCCGCATGTAAGGATCATCGGTTTCCCCAAGGGCGCGGGCGGCAAGCTTGCCGCTTATGCGCGCGAGACCGGCGTGGATGCGATCGGGCTCGACGAGACGGTCGATCCGGTCTGGGCGCATCGCGAATTGCCGGCCGGGCTGCCGGTGCAGGGCAATCTGGATC
>NZ_JBCNMA010000038.1:0-25819 GCF_039595165.1 Sphingomonas sp. | reverse complement strand
AATCGCGCGCCGGCGACACTGGCGACCGCGCCCCCGCCGTCGCCGCCGCCGCCGCGCAGACCAGCACGAGCATGAGCGACATCGCCGATCGCGGCCGCCTGCTCGCTGGCGCCTTCACCGCGATCAACGGCGACACGCTGCGCGCCAAGGCCGCTGCGGTCGAGGCGGTCGCGCTGGTCGGCGCGGGCAGCGCGCGCATGGACGGCCTCATGCAGTCGGCGCAGTCGATCGATGCCGTGATCGGACTGATCGGCGAGATCGCGGACCAGGTGAACCTGCTCGCGCTCAACGCGACGATCGAAGCGGCACGCGCGGGCGAGGCGGGACGCGGCTTCACCGTCGTCGCCAACGAGGTGAAGGCGCTCGCGAGTCAGGCCGGCGTCGCCGCCAGGCGCATCACCGCGCATGTCGAGGAGATTCGCGACGGCATCGTCCAGGTCGCCGAGGGGCATGCCCAGGTGGAAATGGCGATCGCCGCGATGGCACGGCTGTCCGAGACGGTGGAGGACGCGGTCGGCACCCAGAAGGACACCACCAGCCTGATCGCGCTGACGGTCGAGGAAGCCGTCGCGGCGGGCGCCCAGATCCACAGCGACGTCGAGGCGATCGGCGCCACCGCGCGCTCGGCCTCGACCAGCGCGGGCGAGATGGGCGGCCTCGCCGGCCGCATCCGCGCCGAGGCCGATGCGCTCGGCAACACCGTCAACGCCTTCCTCGCCGAGCTGCGCGCGGCGTGAGCGACTTCAAAAACCCTCCTCCGCCAGGGGGAGGTGTCAGCGAAGCTGACGGAGGGGGAGGATGCCAGAACGATCGCTGGGAGTCCTCCCCCTCCGTCGCGCTACGCGCGCCACCTCCCCCTGGCGGGGGAGGATCGAACGCCCTGTCCCCGCCCCTTAACCACCCCCTTGCAATGTTGGATTTCGTCTGCTCGACTTCCGCTGCCGATACGGCGCCCGCCGGCCGGCCGCTCTTTGAACCTCGGATCACCCATCGGCGCCTCTCTCGTGCGCGATAGTGTAAAGACAGTGTATACTTTCAGCCGGCGAAGGCCTCGATCGCCTCGCCGATCACGCCATAGATCCGCCCGAGATCGTCGTCCGAGATGCAATAGGGCGGCATGACGTACACGGTATTACCGAGCGGCCGCAGCAACACGTCGCGCTCGCGGAAGAAGCCCATCAGCTGCGGTCCGAGCGCGGAGAGGTAGGCGCCTTCTCGCTCCTCCAACTCCATCGCGACAATCGTTCCCAATTGCCGGAGATTATTGACCTTTTCTTCAAACCGAGCGGACAGCTCCGCCTGCCGCCGCGCCAGGTCGGCGACCCGCTCCAGTACCGGTTCTTCAGACCAGATCTGAAGATTGGCGACCGCCGCGGCGCAGGCGATCGGGTTGGCGGTGTAGCTCGACGAGTGGAAGAACATCTTCGAGCGGTCGTCCGACCGGTGACTCGCGAAGATCTCGCCGGTCGCCATCGTCACGGCAAGCGGCAACGACCCGCCGGTCAGCCCCTTGGACAGGCACAGCAGGTCCGGCACCACGTCCGCCTGCTCGCACGCCAGCAGCGTGCCGGTACGGCCCCATGCCGTCATCACCTCGTCGGCGATGAACAGGACGCCATGCGCCGCGCAGAGCTCGCGCAGCGCCTTGAGCACCCACGCCGGATACATCTTCATGCCCCCGGCGCCGAGCACCAGCGGCTCGACGATCAGTCCCGCCGGCCGCTGTCCGCAGAGCCGTTCGAACGCGTCGATCGTGACCTGCTCGTGCCCGGCCTCGGGAAACGGGATCACGTCGACGTCGAACAGCAGCGGCGCATAGCTCCTGTTGAACACCCCCCGCTCGCCGACCGACATGCCGCCGACCGTGTCGCCATGATAGCTCCCCGCCATGACGACGATGCGATGCCGGTCTTCGCGGCGATTGGCGAAATGGCCGAGCGCCATCTTGAGCGCGACCTCGACGCTGGTCGACCCGCTGTCGGAGAAGAAGACGTGCTCGAGCGGCCGCGGCATCATCGCCACCAGCTGCCGCGCGACCGTTTCGGCGGGCTCGTGCGTCCAGCCGGCGAAGATCAGCTGGTCGAGCCGCTCCGCCTGCGCCCGGATCGCCGCCATGATGCGCGGATGGCAATGCCCGTGCGTCGTCACCCACCAGGACGAGATCGCATCGATCACCCGCCGCCCGTCCGCAGTGAACAGCGCCGCGCCCTCGGCACGGGTCACCAGCGGCACCGGCTCGTCCAGCCCATGCTGGGTGAATGGGTGCCAGACCGGCGAGCTCATCCGAGCCCCGCCGCATCGAGCCCCGCCGCCGCCTCGCGCAGCGCCGCCGGCGTCAGCGGATCGAGCACCGCCAGCCGGCCCAACGACCGCACCCGGCCGATCGCGCAGATCGTGGCTTGGCTATCCGCGACCTCGTCGCCCGAGAACAGCATCCCCGCGATCGGCACGCCCCGCGCCCGCAGCGCCTCGATCGTCAGCAGGCTGTGGTTGATCGTCCCCAGCGCCGTCCGCGCGACGATCACCACCGGCAGCCTCCAGCGCGCGAACACATCGGCGAACAGCAGCTCGCGCGTCAGCGGCACCAGCGCTCCGCCAGCGCCTTCGATCACCACCCGCCCCGGCGGCGGCGCGAGCCGATCGGGATCGATCGTCACCCCGTCGATCTCGGCTGCACGATGCGGCGAGCAGGGCGTCGCCAGCCGATAGGCCTCGGGCAGCACCTCGACTCCGGCGAGCCGCGCGACCGCCTCGCTGTCGGTCTCCTCCTCCAGCCCCGCCTGCACCGGCTTCCAGTAGGAAGCGCCCAGCCGCCAGGCGAGTGCCGCCGCGGCGACGGTCTTCCCCACCCCCGTATCGGTGCCGGTGACGACGATCACGCCAGCGTCTCCGCCAGCGCATCGATCTCCGCCTCGCCCACGTTGAGGGTCAGCGAGATGCGCAGACGCGCCGTGCCCGGCGGCACCGTCGGCGGCCGGATGCCGCGGACGTCGAAGCCCTTCGCCTGCACCGCCGCGGCGCGGACCATCGTCTCGGTGTCCCCGCCGACGATCAGCGGCAGCACCTGCGATCCGGTCGGTGTCACTCCGACCGGCGCCAGCCTCCGCTCGGCATGCGCGATCAGCCAGTGCAGCGCCTCGCGCCGCTGCGGCTCCTCGGCCACGATCCGCAGCGCCGCGCGCACGGCCGCCGCCATCAGCGGCGAGGGCGCGGTCGAGAAGATAAACGGCCGTGCGCGGTTGACCAGGAAATCGATGAACACCTGCGGCCCGCACACCAGCGCCCCTTCGCAGCCGAGCGCCTTGCCGCAGGTATGCAGCGTGACGACGTTGGGCCGCCCCTCCAGCGAGGCGGCGAGCCCGCGTCCGGCCGCGCCCCACACGCCGGTGGCATGCGCCTCGTCGACCAGGAGCATGGCGTCATGGCGATCCGCCACTGCCGCCAGCTCGGCGATCGGCGCGCGGTCGCCGTCCATCGAATAGAGGCTCTCGACCGCGATCCACGGCGTGCCCTTGCCACCGGCAACACGCCACGCGGCAATGGCGTCATCGGCCGCCTGTGCGTCATTGTGCGCAAAGGCGACCGCGGGCGACCGAGCCAGCTTCATCCCGTCATGCGCGCTGGCATGGACCAGCGCGTCGTGCACGATCAGGTCGCCCGGCTGCGGCAACGCCGCAAGCAGCGCCACGTTCGCGGCGAAGCCGGTGGCGAAATACAGCGCCGCCTCGCTCCCGAACATCGCCGCCGCCTCGGCCTCGAGCGCGACGATCTCGGGATCGTTGCCGCGCAGCAGCCGCGATCCGCCCGACCCCACCGCGACCCCGCGCGCCAATGCCCCGGCCACCGCCTCGCGCAGCCGCGGATCGTTCGCCAGCCCGAGATAGTCGTTGGAGGCGAAGTCGACGCCCGCCCGCGGCGCCAGCGTCCGATACCGGCCCGCCTCGCGCAGCCGCGCCAGGTCGCCGCGATGGAATTCTCCGTTCACGCCGGGCGCTATGCCAGCCCCGCGCGCTTTAGCAATGCCTCGGCCTGTTTGAGGTGCGGGGCGTCGATCATCTTGCCGTCGAGCTGAAGCGCTCCCGCCTCCGGATTGGCCGCGAACGCCGCCACGACGCGCCGGGCATGTACCACCGCGTCCTCGGACGGCGTGAAGGCCGCGTTGATCACCTCCACCTGCGCCGGATGGATCGCCATCATGCCCGTGAACCCGTCCCGCATCGCCCGCGCGCAATAGGCCTTGAGTCCGTCGAGATTGCGGAAATCGGGATAGACCGTCTCGATCGCCCGGACCCCCGCGGCATGCGCGCCGAACAGGGTGAGCGCGCGAATCATCTCATAGGGCGGCGTGTAGCTCCCGTCGGTCTCGCGCGACGACACCGCGCCGATCGCCGCGGGCAGATCCTCCGCGCCCCAGGTGATCCCGGCCAGACGCGGCGAGCAGCCGGCATAGCTGCCGAGGCCAAACACCGCCGCCGGCGTTTCGGTCGCGATCGGCAGGATGCGCGCGGCGATCCCGCCCAGCATCGCATCGAGCGAGGCGACATCCGCGCCGCTCTCCGCCTTGGGCAGCACGATCCCGTCGGCGCCGTGCGCCGCGGCGAGATCGTCCCGCGTCATGCCCGAATCGAGCGGATTGATCCGCACCCACAGGCTCACCTCGCTGCGCGTCCCGGCCAGGAACGCCGCCACCGCCTTGCGCGCCGCGCCCTTGTTCGCGGCTGTCACCGAATCCTCGAGATCGAGGATCAGCGCGTCCGCGCCACTCGTCAGCGCCTTCTCCATCCGGTCGGGCCGGTCGCCGGGGACGAACAACAGTGAACGCAGCTTCATGATGGCACCTCTCCCGCTCGCCCATGCCGCCGCACGGGGCGGCGAACAAGAAGGGACTTGAACCCGGCGCCCCGCACGTCATATGCAGCGCTCGCCCGGGCGGGTGTAGCTCAATGGTAGAGCAGAAGCTTCCCAAGCTTACGACGGGGGTTCGATTCCCCTCACCCGCTCCAGATTCCCTTAGAGCTCGACGATGCGGTCGCCCAGCCGATCGGCCTCGGCCGCGTCATGGGTGACCATCAGCATCGGCAGCGCGGTCTCGTCGCGCAGCTGCTCGATCACCGCCATGGTCTCTTCGCGGCGCGCGCGGTCGAGCGACGACAGCGGCTCGTCGAGCAGCAGGAAGCCGGGCTTCGCCAGCAACGCCCGTGCGATCGCGACGCGCCGCACCTCGCCGCCCGACAGCGTGCGCGGCCACCGGTCGAGCAGGTGCGCGATACCGAACCGCTCGGCCAGCGCCGCCAGCCCGGCGATATCCTCGCCGCTGCCGTAGAGCAGGTTGGCGCGGACGCTGAGATGCGGAAACAGCCGCGCGTCCTGGAACACATAGCCGGCGCGGCGGCGCTCGGGCGGCATGTCGACCCCGGCCGCCGCGTCGAACAGCGTCTCACCGCCGACCCGAACATGGCCCCGATCCGGGCGCAGCAGCCCCGCGACCATGTCCAGCACGCTGGTCTTGCCGACGCCCGAAGGGCCGAACAGCACGGTGATCCCTGCCCCGCCCTCGATCCGGCAGGCGATCTCCGTGTCGCCGCGACGTTTCTCGACCGCGATGTCAAAGGGCATGGATACCCCGCCCCGCCCGCCGCGCGAGCAGCTCCGACCCGACCAGCGCGGCCAGCGACAGCGCGACCGAGACCAAGGCGAGCCGCAGCACCTGCGCTTCGCCATCGGGCGTCTGAAGCGCGGCGTAGATGGCGAGCGGCAAGGTCTGCGTCTCGCCCGGCACGTTCGAGACGAAGGTGATCGTCGCGCCGAACTCGCCAAGCGCGCGCGCGAACCCCAGCACCGCCGCCGCCAGCACGCCGGGCAGGCTCAGCGGCAGCGTGATCGTCCGGAACACCCGTCCCCGTCCCGCGCCCAGCGTCCGCGCCGCGTCCTCCAGCCGCCGGTCGACCGCCTCGATCGACAACCGCATCGCACGCACCATCAGCGGCAGCGCCATCACCCCCGCCGCGATCGCCGCGCCGGTCCAGCGGAACATCACGCTCGCGCCGAACCAGCGCTCGAGCCAGCCGCCGATGAGTCCGGAGGGCGCGAAGGCGAGGAGGAGCAGCCAGCCAGTCACCACCGGGGGCACCACAAGCGGGAGGTGGACCAGTCCGTCGACCAATATCTTCCCCGGGAACCGCCCCCGCGCGAGCAGATAGGCGAGCGCAAACGCCAGCGGCAGCGTCGCGGCGGTCGCCACCAGCCCGACCTTGAGCGACAGCGCGACCACCGGCCAGATGCCGCCCTCGAGCATCAGCGGCGCGAGAAACCGAAGCGCGCAAAGATCGCGCGCCCTTCGCTCGACAGCAGGAACCGCCGGAATCCCTCGGCTTCGGGATGCGAGGAGGTGCGCAACCGCGCGAGCGGATAGACGATGGGCGGATGACTCGCCTGGGGAAACACCCCCGCCACGCGCACGCGCCGCGACGCACGCGCGTCGGTCGCGTAGACGATGCCGTAGGGCGCCGCGCCGCGCTCGACCAGCGCCAGCGCCGCGCGGACATTCTCGGCCCGCACCAGTCGCGATGCCGCGGCCTGCCACAGCCCGAGCTTGCGCAGCGCCGCCTCGGCATAGCGTCCGGCAGGTACCGAAGCCGGATCGGCCACCGCGATCCGCCCGCGCAACATCGCCGCCAGCGGGCGCCGCTCGACCGGCGCATCCGCCCGCGCGACCAGCACCAGCCGGTTGCCGAGGAACGACACCCGCGTCCCCGGCACGATCGCCCGTTCCCGATCGAGGAAGTCCATCCACTCCAGGTCCGCCGACACGAACAGGTCGGCCCGTGCCCCCGCCGCGGCTTGCCGCGCAAGCACCGAGGAGGCCGCGAACGACAGCACGGGCCGCGCATGACCACGCCGCGCCCAGGCGTCGGCCGCCGCGGTCATCGATTCGTGCAAGCTCGCCGCCGCCAGCACCAGCGGCCCCTCACGCCGCTGCGCCTGGGCCGGCGCGACCACCAGCGTCAGCGCGGCTCCGAACAGCCAGCGGCGAGAGACCGCCATCGCGCTATTCCACCGTCACCGACTTGGCGAGGTTGCGCGGCTGATCGACATCGGTGCCCTTGGCCACCGCGACATGATAGGCGAGCAGCTGCACCGGCACAGCATAGACGATCGGCGTGATCAGCGGATGCGCCCTGGGCATCTCGATCGTCGCCAGGCACCCCTCGCCCGCCGCGGCGATTCCCTGGGCGTCGCTGATCAGCACGACCTTGCCGCCGCGCGCCTGCACTTCCTGCATGTTGCTCACGGTCTTCTCGAACAGCGGCCCCGACGGCGCGATCACGATCACCGGCACATTCTCGTCGATCAGCGCGATCGGCCCGTGCTTCATCTCGCCCGCGGCGTAGCCCTCGGCATGGATGTAGCTGATCTCCTTGAGCTTGAGCGCACCTTCGAGCGCCAGCGGATAGTCGGTCCCGCGCCCGAGATAGAGCACGTCGCGCGCGCCCGCGACGGCGCCCGCCATCGCCTCAATCGCCTCGTCATAGGCGAGCGCGGCGTTGAGCGCGGCCGGCGCCTCGGCGAGGTGGCGGACGATCTCCTTCTCCTCGGCCGCATCCATCCGCCCCTTGGCCTTGGCGAGGTTGGCGGCGAGCGCGGCGAGTACCGCGAGCTGGCAGGTGAACGCCTTGGTCGACGCGACGCCGATCTCGGGCCCCGCATGCGTCGGCAGCAGCAGGTCCGCCTCGCGCGCCATGGTGCTGGTCGGAACGTTGACGACCGCGGCGATCGTCTGCCCCTCGCTCTTGGCATGGCGTAGCGCCGCAAGCGTGTCGGCGGTCTCGCCCGACTGGCTGATCACGATCATCAGCCCGCCCTCCTCCATCACCGGCGCACGGTAGCGGAACTCGCTCGCGACATCGAGGTCGACGGGCACGCGCGCGAACTGCTCGAACCAGTATTTCGCGACCATCCCGGCATAGAAGCTGGTGCCGCACGCCACGATCGTCACGCGCTTCACCGCCGACAGGTCGAAATCGGGGATCGGCAGCGTGACCTTGTCCTCGAGCCGCTGGAGATAGGCGCGCAGCGTCTGCGCGACGACGATCGGCTGCTCGTAGATCTCCTTGGCCATGAAGTGGCGGTGGTTGCCCTTGTCGATCAGCTGGCCCGACGCCCCCGAATTGACGATCGGGCGCTCGACCGGATTGTTCGCCTGGTCATAGACCTGGACGCCCTCACGCGTCAGCACGACCCAGTCGCCCTCCTCCAGATAGGAGATGCGCTGGGTAAGCGGCGCCAGCGCCAGCGCGTCGGAGCCGAGATAGGTCTCCCCGTCCCCATACCCCACCACCAGCGGCGAGCCGAGGCGCGCGCCGATCAGCATGTCGGGATGGCTGCGGAACAGGATCGCCAGCGCGAACGCACCGTGCAGCCGGGGCAGCACCGTCTTGACCGCCTCCACCGGATCGACGCCGTTCTCGACCTGCTCGCTGACCAGATGCGCGACGATCTCGGTATCGGTCTCGCTGTCGAACTTGCGCCCGCGTGCGAGCAGTTCCTCGCGCAGCGGCTTGAAATTCTCGATGATGCCATTGTGCACCAGCGCCACCTCGCCGGTGGCATGGGGGTGCGCATTGTTGGTGGTCGGTCCGCCATGCGTCGCCCAGCGCGTGTGCGCGATGCCGACCGTGCCGGCGAGCGGATCGGCGGCGAGCTCGCGCCCGAGATTGACCAGCTTGCCCGACGCGCGCCGCCGCGCGATCGCCCCGTCGACGATCGTCGCGATGCCGGCCGAGTCATAGCCGCGATATTCGAGCCGCTTGAGCCCGTCGAGCAGCCGGTCGGCGACGTCGTCATTGCCCAGGATACCAACGATTCCACACATGTGCCGGGTCTCTGCTCTAGAGGGTATAGGGAACGCGGATGCCCGGCATCGCCGCCGGGAAATCCGTAGTGTTGCGGGTCACGAGGACGCGGCCGCGCAGCATCGCGGTGGCCAGGATGACCGCGTCAGGCAGGCGTAGGCGCTGCCGCTCACGGCGCAGGCTTGCGGCTCGAGCAGCGATCTCGCCATCCATTTCGTCAATTCCAAATCCGGACAGCATGATCTCCGCGCGCCGAAGACCCTCGTCCGCGCCCTTGGACAGCACCTCGATCCACACGACGCGGCTGATCCAGGCGCGCGCGCCGCCCGATGTCGCGCGGCGCAGTTCGTCGCGCGCCGGCTCATAACCCTTGAGCGCATCGATCACGATATTGGTATCGAAGGAAAAGCCGCTCACTGGGCTGAAGGCTTCTTGGGTGCGGGATAGCGGCCCCCCTTCATCTCCAGCTGGATTTGCCGCTGGCGATCGTCCTCCGCATTGAACAGGTCGGGAAACTCGGCTTTCACCTGTTCATAGTCGTCGTCCCATGGACGCGTGGTCGAAGCCCGTTCGCGCCGCTGCCACTTGACGGCGTCGCCGATATCGTCGCGGTCCTTCCAGGCGCCGAAGCCGATCTCCAGCCAATCTTTCGGCGCATCCGCACGATAGGCCGACACCGCCTCGCGCAGCACCGCCGCGCGCGACTTGCCCAGCTCGGCAGCGAGCTGATCGAGCCATTTGATGTCCTCATCAGGCAGGTCGGCGAGGATGCGAGTCATGATGATATCTCGATATCATATCGCGATATCATGTCAATCATGCCAGCGCCTTCAGTGCGGGAAATTGGTGTCCACGAACGTCCGGGTGAATTCGACCGGATCGGGCCGATAGCCCTGCGCCGCGGCGAACTTCGCCGATCCCTTCTCCCACAGCTCGCGGATCGCGCCCGCCATGCCGTCGGGAAACTGCATCCGCTGGACGACCATCGCCCGCCAGTCGCCCTCGCCGCCGAAGGTCTCGCGGAACTTGGGCTCCATCGCGGTCAGTTCCCGGTCGCTGTCCGCATCGAGCTGCCCGATCGCATCGAGCACATAGTAATCGAGCAGCCTCAGGAACGGCTTGCCCGCGTAACGGTCGCTCATTTCGCCTCCTTTGCGCGCGATCATCATCGCGCGGAACCGCTTCGCCCAGCCCGGCTTGGCGGTCTGCTCGGGCCGTACCAACGCCAGCGCGTCGGCCTCGACATCCTTCGTCACCACCGACCCCGCGGCGACGATCGCGCCGTCGCCGATCGAGACCGGCGCGACCAGCGCGCTGTTCGATCCGATGAAGGCGCCCGCACCGATCCGCGTGCGGTACTTGAAGAAGCCGTCATAATTGCAGGTGATCGTCCCCGCGCCGATATTCGCGCCCGCGCCGACCTCAGCATCGCCGAGATAGGTCAAGTGGTTGGCCTTGGCGCCCTTGCCCAGCACGGCCTTCTTCATCTCGACGAAATTGCCGACATGCGCCTTCTCGCCCACAACCGCGCCGGGCCGCAGCCGCGCATAGGGGCCGACGGTGGCGGCGGCGTCGATCGTCGCCCCCTCGATATGGCTGAAGCCGCGGATCGTCACCCCGTCGGCTACGGTCACGCCCGGCCCGAAGATCACATTGGGCTCGATCGTCACGTCGCGGCCAAGGAGGGTATCATAGGCGAACCACACCGTCTCCGGCGCGATCAGCGTCGCGCCGTCGGCCATCGCCTGCGCGCGCCGCGCCCGCTGCCATTCCGCCTCGAGCGCGGCCAGCTCGCCGCGGCTGTTGACCCCCGCCACCTGGACCGCATCGGTCTCGACCACCGCCGAGCCGCGCCCGTCCGCCGCGGCCAGCATGACGATGTCCGGCAGATAATATTCGCCCGCGGCATTGTCGTTGCCCACTCGCTTGAGCAGCGCGAACAGGTCGGCCGCGCGCACCGCCATCAGCCCCGAATTGCACAGGGTCACCGCGCGCTCCTCGGGCGAGGCGTCCTTGTATTCGACCATCTTCACGATCCGCCCGCCCGGCTCGGCGACGATCCGGCCATAGGCGCCGGGATCGGCCGGGCGGAAGCCGAGCACCGCCACCGCGGGCGAGTCCGCCTCGTGCAGCCGCGAGATCATTCGCCCCATCGTGTCGCCGCTCACCAGCGGGACATCGCCATAGAGGATCAGCACGTCGCCGTCGAAGCCCGCCAGTGCCGCCTCCGCCTGCGCCACAGCGTGCCCGGTGCCGAGCTGCTCGGCCTGGTGCGCCACCGCCACGCCGTGCGGCGCGACCGCCGCCTCGACCTGCTCGCGCCGCGCGCCGACCACCACCACCGTCCGCTCGGGCGACAGTTCCGCAACCGTGTCTACCAAGTGCAACAGCATTGGCCGCCCCGCGATCGGGTGCAGCACCTTGTGCGTGTCGGACTTCATGCGCGTGCCGCTGCCGGCGGCCAGGATGATCGCGGCGATGGGTGGCGTGGTCATGCTCGAAACGGCCTCCGTGACGCGGCCCTGCCACGATCATCTTGCTATTTCCATAGCGCCGCGGGCATTTGGCCGCACATGACCGATTTCCCCTTCGACATCGTCGGCTTCGACCTCGACGGCACGCTGTTCGACACCAGCGCGGACCTCGCCGCCGCCGCCAATCACGCGCTCGAGCTGGTCGGCCGCCCCACGCTGTCGCTCGATGCGATCAAGCCGATGATCGGCCGCGGCGCCAAGCACATGCTCGAACGGGGCCTAGAGGCGTCGGGCGGGCTCGACGCCGCGACGATGGCGCGCGCCTATCCCGCGCTGCTCGAATATTACGAGAGCAATCTCAGTCGCGGCACCACCGCCTTTCCCGGCCTGATCGAGGCGCTCGACGAACTCGAAGCGCGCGGGGTCAAGCTCGCCATCGTCACCAACAAGTTCGAGCGGTTCGCGGTGAAGCTCGTCGCCGAGCTCGCGCTGCACCACCGCTTCGCCTGTGTGATCGGCGGCGACACGATGGGCAAGGGCAACGCCAAGCCCTCGCCCGAGCCGATCCACGAGATGATCCGCCGCTGCGGCGGCGGCCGCGCAGCGTTCGTCGGCGATTCGATCTACGACATCCTCGCCGCGAAGAATGCCGGAATCCCGAGCATCGCGGTCAGCTTCGGCTTCCTGATGCAGCCGGTCGAGGAACTCGGCGCCGACGCGGTGATCGACGGCTATGACGAGCTCATGCCCGCGCTCATGCGGCTGGGCGGTAGCCCTTTAGCCACTTCGTCCACAGGTGCCTCGCCAGCATGAGCGGGGGCATGCGCAGCCAATGGCCGCGCAGGTAGAAGGCCAGCTCGGTCAGCTTGCGCGTCGGCTGTCCCCAGCCATCGCGTGCCAGCATTCGGCGCACGTAGAGACGGTCCGCCGGCGTCAGCCGCGCGCCCTCGCCGAACAGTGCGGCGGACAGGCGTAGCGCCCGTTCCGCCTCGCGCACCAGGCCATGCTGCGCGGCGCAGGCGGCGAGCTTCAGCTCGAACTCGGCCCCGCCGAACTCGTCGAGCAGGCAGCGAATGTCCCACAGATTGCGCAGCCCGCCCTGCAGGTCGCCATCGGCGAGCAGGTGCGCCGCTGCGTGCACGATCATCCCCTCGGGCGGCAGCACCGAGAGGCCGTTGCCCAGCTCGATCCGGCTCGCGATCAGCGCCGCCGCGTCGGGCGTGATCCGCGCGGTGAGCGGCAGGATCGTGTGGTGCACATCGATCATGCGGTCGCGCTCGCGGTGGATCAGCGGCGGCAGCTCGTGCATCCAGCGGCGGTAATAGGCGTCGTCATAGGGATCCGGCTTGACCCATTCCCACCCCGCCGCGAGCAGCGCCGCCTCGGCCTCCTCGATCCGCTCGCGCGGCACCAGGATATCCAGGTCGCCGATCTGCCGCCCCATGCCCGCCGACAGTCCCGCCGCGACGAACGCGGTACCCTTGAGCAGCACCACCGGCATGCCCGTGCCGGCAAGCGCACGCCGCGCCATCTCCGCCTCCCACAGCGCCGCCAGCCGCCCCTGCTCGACGGCCGCGCGCGCATCGGCGAGCACGCGCCGCGCCGCCTCCGGCATCGCCAGCCCGTCGACCCGCCATGCCAATGTCCCGATCAGCTGCTCGGCGCGCGCCGCCGCGAGCAGCGCGGTCCAGCCCGCCGCATCCAGCGCCTCGACCGAAGCCGGATCGCCCAGCGCCCGCGCCAGCAGTGCCCCGCTCATGCGAGTTCGCGCCACAGTCGCTCGACCGTCGCGATCGCCGTCGCGGTGTCGGGATAGTCGATCGCCCGTGCTGGCACCCCGCGTACGAGGCCGGTGAGTGCGTCGAACCCCGTCTCGCCCAGCGTCACATAGTTGGTCGAAGCCTGAGTCAGCCGCACGAAGCACTCGCTCGCGAACACCTCGCGCTCGGCCGCCTCGAACCCGAACGAGGGGAACAGCACCAGCGCCGGTGCCGCCGCCTCGCCCATTGCCGCGATCGCGCGCGCATCGGGCACGAGGTGCCGGATCGTCCCTTTGGGCGTGCCCTCCAGCAGCGGGCCCCAGCGCCCACTGGGCAGCTCGCGTTCCATTACTCCGATCGCTGCGTTCTTGAGGCTGATCAGCCGCGGAAAGCCGTGAATCTGTCCCGTTTCGGGATCGAGCAGCGCGAACTCGTCGCCCATCAGCCGCCAGCCCCGCGCCATCAGCAGCGCCGCCAGCGTCGACTTGCCCGCCCCCGATTCGCCGGTCATCAGCAGCGCCTTGCCGTCGCGCTCGACGGCGGAGGCGTGGAGCAGAAGATAGCGCCGCTGCCCCAGCGCCATCTGCAGGTTCATCCCCATTTCCGCCGCGAGCAACCCCTGCGCGAGCGGCAGTGGCGCCGCGTCGGGAATGACGAAATCCCCGCCGATCTGCACCGACGGCCGCAGCCAGCGCCGCCAGAAGCGCGCCGCGAACAGGCGAACGTTGAAATCGGGGATGCCCTCCTCGGGCGGAGGATAATCGCGGTACAGCTCTTCAAGCGCCGCGACCGGCGCGCGCCAGTCGCTGCCCACGCGGAACCCGACCGGACCGATCCGGAGCATCGTCGAATGGCGCATCAGACGCGCTCGACCAGCCCTGCGACGACCAGTTCATCGAGCCGCGCTTCGAGCGCCGCGCGGTCCGGGTCGACCAGATCGTGCGCCGTGGCGAGCGCAGCCAGCGTCTCGTCGAGCGTCAGCGCGGTCTCTTCCAGCGCCTCGAGCAATTCGGGCACCGGCGAATCGACGATATGAGTGATCCCCGAGGCGCGGTGATAGATCACCGTCAGCGCGTCGAGCGGGACGATCCGCAGCGTCGCGGCGGCCGCGGCGCGGTAACGGGTCACTTGTCCTCAGCCGCGCGGCATCTGGAGCGATGCGAAACAGGTGAAGCCGCTCGTCCCGCGCTGCAGGCGGCGGATATAGTTGGTATAGGCCCGGCTCTGGTCATAGGTCGTGCCGGGCAGGTTCGCGCCGCCCAGCGCCTGGCGCACTTCCTCGCCCTTGAACGCGCGGCCCGCGGGCGGGAAGGCGTCCTTGGTTCCCGCGGGGACCACCGATCCGTCGGCGGCAATATAGCTTCCGGCGCGGCCGGCGTCGGGCACGGGGATCTCGCAGTTCAGCACCGATCCCGCCGTCTGGGCGAGCGCCGGCTTGATCGAGACGATCGCCGACGCGCTCGCCGCGCCCAGCATCAGCGCTCGGCGGCTCGGCTTCTTCGGCAGCCCGGCGTCCTGGGAATTGTCGTCGCCCATCGTCTCTCCCTGCCACAGCTGCCTTTCACAAAGGTGAATCGCACGCAAGCGCCGAAGCGGTGGCGCGGCGTCCCATAACTGGTCTAGAGCCCCGGGGCATGCTTGGGCTTTCCGCACCTCGTATCGTGTTTGCCCTCGTCGCCGTACTGATCACGGCGATCGCGGCCTGGCTTGCGGCGGGGATCGAGGCGGGTGGCATCGCGCTGGTCGGCGCCGGCGTCGCGGCACTGGTCGCCGCCGCGCCGCCGGTCGAGCGTCCCGTACGCGACGCGCCGCCGCCCGCCCCGACCGAAGACAACATCGCCGATGCGGTCGAGGCCATCTTCGAGCCGGTCCTGCTCGTCGCCGCCAACCGCGTGATCGCCGCCAACCAGGCCGCGCGCACCCTGCTCGGCGCGCACATCCTGGGCCAGGACGTGCGAGTCGGCATCCGTCACCCCGCCGCCGCCGAGCGCCTGCTCAATCCCGACGACGCATCCTCGGGCGGGCCGGTCCAGCTCGTCGGGCTCGGCGCGCGCGATCAGCATTGGGAGATGCGCGTGCGCACGCTGCCCGGCGGACATCGCATCGTGCATCTGAGCGACCGCACCGGCAGCCACGCCGCGGACCGCATTCGCGTCGATTTCGTCGCCAATGCCAGCCATGAGCTGCGCACGCCGCTCGCCTCGATCCTCGGCTTCGTCGAAACGCTCGAGGACGCCGCCGACGATCCCGAGACACGCACCCGCTTCCTCGGCGTGATGGGCAATGAGGCGCGGCGCATGCAGCGGCTGATCGACGACCTCATGTCGCTGTCGCGAATCGAGGCCGAGAAGTATCGCGCGCCCGACACCTCGGTCGACCTGCCCGAGCTGGTCGACGAAGTGCATGGCGAACTCGCCGCGCTGTCGCCCGATCGCGCCGCCGACATTGTGATCGACAGCGACGTGGTCGCGCCCGTCCGCGGCGATCGCGTCCAGCTTTCACAGCTGCTCCACAATATCGTCGGCAACGCCATGAAATATGGCCGCGACGGCAGTCCGGTCACAGTGTCGCTGCGCAGCTCGGGCGGATCGATGGTGCGCGTGTCGGTCACCGACGAGGGCGAGGGAATCGCCCCCGAGCACCTTCCCCGCCTCACCGAGCGCTTCTACCGCGTCGATTCGAGCCGCAGCCGCGCCGCGGGCGGCACCGGGTTGGGCCTCGCCATCGTCAAGCACATCGTCGAGCGCCATCGCGGCCGGCTCGACATCGCCAGCACCGTCGGCGCCGGCACCACCGTAACGATTCTTCTGCCCGCTGCACCGCTTCCGGGGCCCGTGTCATCATAACGTAACCTAACTGCAACACAGGCCCGCCCGGGGGCGGCGATTAGGCCCTCGCCATGCGACTCGCACCACACGAGGATCAACAGATGCGCAGCTTCACCCCCATCGCGCTCGCGGCGCTGGCTCTCGCCGGCTGCAACCAGGAGGCGACTCGCGACCAGATCAAGGTCGTCGGTTCGTCCACCGTCTATCCGTTCACCACCGCCGTTGCCGAAGCCTTCGTGAACAAGAGCACCCACGCCAAGGCTCCGGTGATCGAGCAGGGCGGCACGGGCGCCGGCATGAAGCTGTTCTGCGGCGGCATCGGCGTCGCGCATCCCGACATCGTCAACGCCTCGCGCCGGATGAAGAAGTCGGAGCTCGAGCTGTGCCAGAAGAACGGCGTCACCGAGGTGATCGAGATCCAGATCGGCAATGACGGCATCGCGCTGGCCGAATCGAACGCCGGCCCCAAGCTGCAGCTGACCCGCAAGGACATCTACCTCGCGCTCGCCGCCAACCCGATGGGCAAGCCCAACACGGCGAAGACCTGGAAGGACGTCAACCCGGCGCTTCCCGCGGTGCCGATCAAGGTGCTCGGCCCGCCCTCGACCAGCGGCACGCGCGACGCCTTCGCCGAGCTGATCCTCGAAAAGGGCTGTGAAGAGGTGAGCCCGGAGGCCAAGGGTCTCAAGGAGTCGGACAAGAACAAGTTCGACAATCTCTGCCTGCTGATCCGCAGCGACGCCGCCTATGTCGATTCGGGCGAGAACGACAATTTGATCGTCCAGAAGCTGTCGACCGATCCCAACGCGCTCGGCATCTTCGGCTATTCCTATCTTGAGGAGAATGCGCAGCGCCTCCACGGCGTGCCGATCGACGGCGTCACGCCGACCTATGAGACGATCGCCGGCAACACCTATCCCGGCGCCCGCGCGCTCTACATCTACGTCAAGAAGCAGCATCTGAAGGCGGTGCCGGGGCTCAAGGAGTTCCTAGCCCAATATGCGCAGATGTGGGCGCCCGACGGTCCGCTGGTGAAGCGCGGCCTGATCGCCAGCCCGCAGGCGGCGCGCGACGCCTCCGCCAAGGCGATCGAGAGCGAGACGGTGCTCGACGCAGCGTCGCTGAAGTAGCAGCGTTGCTCATCGATCCGCTCATCGGCTCTGTTCCCCTGCGCAGGCAGGGGCCCAGGGTTTCAAAGGTCACCGCTCGTGGCTCCGGGCCCCTGCTTGCGCAGGGGAACGAGCTCTTCTTCGCAGTCGGACAACGATGAACCCCTACGTGCTTCTCTTCCTCGTCGCGGGGCTGGGCGTCATCGGCTGGCTCACCGGCCGCGCGCGCGCCGCGCGGTTCGGTGCGGCCAGCAAGCACCGCCTCCACTCGCTGCCGGGCCAGCACGGCCTGTATGTCGCGATGTGGACGGTCATCCCGGCGCTGATCTTCGTCATCGCCTGGTCGGTGCTGACGCCTTCGCTCGCCACCGACGCGGTGCTCAAGGCGCCGCAGGCATCGGCGTTGCCGATGTTCGGCTATGAGCGCGACGCGATCCTCAACGAGGTGCGCGCGCGCGCCGCGGGCGGCAATTACGGTTTCTACCCGCTCGCCGAGCAGCTCGCCCCGGCCTATCTCCAGGCGAGCCGCTTCTATGGCTGGCTCGGCACCGGCATCGCGATCCTGCTCGCCTTTGCCGGCGGCGCCTTCGCCTATACCCGCGTGAAGACCGAGTTCCGCGCGCGCACCCGGGTCGAGCGCACGGTGATGCTCGCGCTGCTGGTCGCGTCGCTGATCGCGATCCTCACCACGCTCGGCATCTTCCTGTCGCTGCTGTTCGAATCGCTGCGCTTCTTCGCGATGGTGCCGATCACCGACTTCCTGTTCGGTACCTTGTGGAGCCCGCAGGTGATCGACCCGGCCGATCCGGGCGCGACGCTCGGTGCGGTGCCGTTGTTCTGGGGTACCTTCTTCATCGGTGCGGTGATCGCGATGCTCGTCGCCATCCCGTTCGGCCTGATGAGCGCGATCTACCTCACCCAATATGCCCGCCCCCGGGTGCGCCAGTGGATGAAGCCGCTGCTCGAGATCCTCGCGGGCGTTCCGACCGTGGTCTACGGCTATTTCGCCGCGCTCACCGTCGGCCCCGCGATCCGCGACATCGCCGTGTCGCTCGGCTTCACCTACGCCTCCTCGGAAAGCGCGCTGTCGGCGGGCCTGGTGATGGGCGTGATGATCATCCCGTTCGTCTCCTCGATGGCCGACGATTCGATCGCCGCGGTGCCGCGCGCGATGCGCGACGGCAGCCTGGCGATGGGCGCGACGACGAGCGAGACGATCCGCCGCGTGCTGCTCCCCGCGGCGCTTCCCGGCGTGGTCGCGGGCGTGCTGCTCGCGGTCAGTCGCGCGATCGGCGAGACGATGATCGTGGTGATGGCCGCCTCGGGCGCCGCCAACGTCACGCTCAACCCGTTCGAGAGCGCCACCACCGTGACCAAGCAGATCGTCGACCTCCTGACCGGCGAGGCCGAGTTTGACAGCCCCAAGACCCTCGCCGCCTTCGCGCTGGGCCTGACGCTGTTCATGATCACCTTCCTCCTCAACATCGTCGCCCTGCGCGTCGTGAAGAAGTATCGCGAAGCCTATGAGTGAGCCCGTGAGCCTCTCGCCCGTCGACCGCGCGCCGACCGACTGGAAGACCGATGCGATGCAGAAGCGCATCCGCAAGCGCTATCGCTCCGAGCGCCGCTTCCGCGCGATCGGGATGGGCGCGGTCATCCTGTCGGCGGCGTTCCTGTTCTTCCTGCTTGCGACGATGATCGGCAACGGCGCTGCCGGCTTCATGCGCACCGAGGTCGCGCTGCCGATCGACTTCCAATCGGCGCCGCTCGAGGTCGACCGCGCGCAGCTCGGCACGCGCGGCGCCGACCTCGCGCTTGCCGGGGCGGGGCTTGAGAACCGGGTGAAGGCGGCCGCCACCGCCGCGTTCGGCGCGAAGGGCGAGGAACTGCTTGCCGAGAACGCCTGGACCGCGGTGCGCGACGCGATCAAGGACGATCCCAATTTGCTCAGCCAGAGCGCGCACATCTGGGTGCCGGCGTCGAGCGAACTCGATGCCGCGGCCGATGGCGGCGGCGAGCCCGAGTTCCGCCAGGCGGTCCAGCAGCTGCGCGCGCGCGGGGCGTTGCAGAGTGGCTTCAACGCCGGCTTCCTCAACCGCGCCGACTCGACCGATCCCACCGCGGTCGGCATCTGGGGCGCGCTCAAGGGCTCGATCCTGACCATGCTCGTCACGCTGCTGATCGCCTTCCCGATCGGCGTGCTGTCGGCGGTCTATCTCGAGGAATATGCGCCGAAAAACCGCTGGACCGACCTGATCGAGGTATCGATCAACAACCTCGCGGCGGTGCCCTCGATCATCTTCGGCTTGCTCGGGCTCGCCGTTTTCCTCGGCACGCTCGGGCTGCCCCGCTCGGCACCGTTGGTGGGCGGCCTCACGCTCGCCCTCATGATCATGCCGGTCATCGTCATCGCCGGACGCAACGCGATCAAGGCGGTGCCGCCCTCGATCCGCGACGCCGCGCTCGGCATCGGCGCGAGCCGGATCCAGGTCGTGTTCCACCACGTCCTCCCGCTCGCCTTGCCCGGTGTCCTCACCGGCACGATCATCGGCATGGCGCGCGCGCTCGGCGAGACCGCGCCGCTGCTGCTGATCGGCATGCGCGCCTTCATCGTCACGCCGCCCGGCGGGGTGTTCGATCCCGCCACGGTGCTGCCCGTCCAGATCTTCCTGTGGTCGGACGAGGTCAGCCGCGGCTTCATCGAGAAGACCAGCGCCGCGATCATCGTGCTGCTCGCCTTCCTGCTCGCGATGAACGCCCTCGCCATCTATCTTCGCAACCGCTTCGAGACCCGCTGGTGATGACCTCCGACATGACCCAAGTCGATTTCCACGAGACCGCCCAGACGGCCCACGCTCCGGCGCAGCCGACGGAACATCCGAAGATGGCGGCGCGCGGCGTCAACGTCTTCTATGGCGAGAAACAGGCCATCCGCGACGTCTCGATCGACGTCGACATGGAGAATGTCACAGCCTTCATCGGCCCGTCGGGCTGCGGCAAGTCGACCTTCCTGCGCACGCTCAACCGTATGAACGACACGGTGGCGAGCGCGCGGGTCGAAGGCGACATCGCGCTCGACGGCGAGAACATCTACGACAAGACGATGGACGTGGTTCAGCTGCGCGCCCGCGTCGGCATGGTGTTCCAGAAGCCGAACCCCTTCCCCAAATCGATCTATGAGAATGTCGCGTACGGCCCGCGCATCCATGGCCTGGCGCGCGCGAAGGGTGACATGGACCAGATCGTCGAACGCTCGCTCAAGCGCGCCGGCCTGTGGGAGGAGGTCAAGGACCGTCTCTCCGACAGCGGCACCGCGCTCTCGGGAGGCCAGCAGCAGCGCCTGTGCATCGCCCGCGCGATCGCCGTCGATCCCGAGGTGATCCTGATGGACGAGCCGTGCTCGGCGCTCGACCCGATCGCCACCGCCAAGATCGAGGAGCTGATCCACGAGCTGCGCGGCCGCTACGCCATCGTGATCGTCACCCACAACATGCAGCAGGCGGCGCGCGTCTCGCAGCGCACCGCCTTCTTCCATCTCGGCACGCTTGTCGAATATGGTGAGACCGACCAGATCTTTACCGCGCCCCGGCAGGAGCGCACCAAAGATTACATCACCGGAAGGTACGGCTAATGGCGACCGGTCACGAACATACCGTCAAGGCGTTCGACGAGGATATCGGCCATCTGCGTGCGCTGATCTCGCAGATGGGCGGTCTCGCCGAGGAAGCAATCTCGGACGCGATGCTCGCGCTCGAGCGCAACGATACCGAGCTCGCCAAGCAGGTCCGCGCCAAGGACAAGGCGATCGATGCGATCGAGTCCGAGGTCGAGAAGCTCGCGGTGCGCGTGATCGCGCTGCGCGCGCCGATGGCCGACGACCTGCGTGAGGTCGTCGCGGCGCTCAAGATCGCTGCCGTGCTCGAGCGGATCGGCGACTATGCCAAGAACATCGCCAAGCGCGTGCCGCTGGTCCACACGCCCGACACCGGCCGGATCGAAGCGATCTCCGTGCTGCCCGCGATGGCGCAGATGGCCGGCGACATGGTCCACGACGTGCTCGATGCCTTCGCCTCGCGTGATGCCGAGGCGGCGATCCGCGTGTCCGAGCGCGACAACCGGCTCGACGATTTCTACGACAGCATCTTCCGCACGCTGGTGACCTATATGGTCGAGAATCCGCGCACGGTGAGTGAGGTCGCGCACCTGCTGTTCGTCGCCAAGAATATCGAGCGGATCGGCGACCATGCGACCAATGTCGCTGAGATGGTCTATTTCGCCGCGACAGGGCAGTATCTGGCCGATCGCGATACGGATACCGCGGAGAACTGAGCCTATGAGCCGCGCACGCATGCTGCTGGTCGAGGACGATGCGGCCCTCGCCGAACTGTTGACTTACCATTTCAAGCGCGAGGACTTCGACGTCCGCCACACGCCCGACGGCGAGGAAGCGCTGCTGCTCGCCAAGGAGAGCGCGCCCGACATCGTCCTGCTCGACTGGATGGTCGAGAGCCTGTCGGGGATCGAGGTGTGCCGCCGCCTGCGCCGGATGAGCGAAACCGCCAACGTGCCGATCATCATGCTGACGGCACGCGGCGAGGAGGAGGACCGCGTGCGCGGGCTCGAGACCGGCGCCGACGATTACGTCACCAAGCCGTTCAGCCCGCGCGAGCTCGTCGCCCGCGTCGGCGCAGTGCTTCGCCGGGTGCGCCCCGCCCTCGCAGGCGAGGCGCTGACCTATTCGGACATCGAGATGGACACGGTCGGCCACAAGGTGCGCCGCGGTGGCGACGTCGTGCCGCTCGGCCCGACCGAGTTCCGCCTGCTCAAGCATTTCCTCGAGCATCCCGGCTGGGTGTTCTCGCGCGAACGGCTGCTCGATGCGGTATGGGGGCATGACAGCGACATCGAGAGCCGCACCGTCGACGTCCATATCCGCCGGCTGCGCAAGGCGATCAACATCGGCAATCGCCCCGATATCATCCGCACGGTTCGCTCGGCCGGCTACGCGCTCGACGCCGGTCATTGAGCCCGGCCGCCCGGGAACGGGTGCGAAACGAGGGAAAGATTCCGCGCCTGATGCGTTGGCGGGCCGAGCGAAATCGCTCCGACCGACAAACGTCAGGAGAACATGCCATGAAGCTGCTCGCTCTTGCCGCAGCGCTCGCGATGACCGGCACCGCCGCCGTCGCCCAGGACACACCGGCCCCGCCGCCAGCTCAGGACACCGCCGCAACGGCGCCCGCACCGGCCGCTCCGGCCGCCGGTGAGGATCCGGCGGGCGGCTATCAGCCCGCAACCCCGCCGATGTCCGCCCCGGCCCAGCCGGGCCAGCAGGTGGTCTTCCAGGCCAATCCGCAGACCCCGACCCAAGCGTTCCCGCCGCCTCCGCCGCTGGACAAATATCCCGTCTGCAAAAAGGGTCAGTTCGACAATTGCCGCCAGCGCGGCGGCTGATCGCGACGGCGGTGTGGCGCTTGACGGCGCCGCGCCGCTTCAGCGCTTGACGATCCAGCTCCGCTTGGCGAGCCGCAGCATCGGCACGCCGCAATAGGCGCAGCGGCTCTCATAGGTGCCGCCCACCGGGCGCACCTGGGTTTCCGAACGCGCGTGCTTGCCGCGCATGCAATTGAAACGGCCGGACAACCACCGAAACATGTTACGCTCCCCCCGGAGTTGACCCGGACGACATGTCTTAGTTCTTGCGTCGCCGTCGAGAGCGATTCAACCCTTACGCCGCGTTTACCCCCTTTTCGTCTCCCTTGCGGTCCACCGGGGCAGGCGGCACTACTGACCTCGCAACCAGGGAGGGGACATGAGCATCAGCTTCGACGGACGCGTCGCCATCGTCACGGGCGCGGGCGGAGGCCTTGGCCGCGCCTATGCGCTCGAGCTCGCGCGGCGCGGCGCCAGGGTCGTGGTCAACGATCTCGGCGGCAGCCGTGACGGCACTGGCCATTCGGACACGGCGCTGAAGGTGGTCGAGGAGATCGAAGCGGCCGGTGGCTCGGCGATCGCGAACGGCGGCAGCGTCACCGACTATGCCCAGATGGAAGAGATGGTCGCCCGCGCCGTGGAGAAATGGGGCGGCGTCCATGTCGTGATCAACAATGCCGGCGTGCTGCGCGACAAGAGCTTCGCGAACATGGAGCCGGAGGACTTCCGCTTCGTCGTCGACGTCCACCTCAACGGCTCGGCCAACGTCACCAAGGCGGTGTGGGCGACGATGCGCGAGCAGAATTACGGCCGCATCCTGATGACCGCCTCGTCGACCGGCCTGTTCGGCAATTTCGGCCAGGCGAATTACGGCGCCGCCAAGCTCGGCCTCGCCGGCCTGACCAAGACACTCTACCTCGAGGGCGCGAAATACGACATCCGCGTCAACACCATCGCGCCCACCGCCGGCACGCGTATGACCGAGGACATCTTTCCCGAAGCCGCGTTCAAGGCGTTCACGCCCGAAAGCGTGGCGCCGGCGGCGCTCTTCCTGGTCAGCGAGGACGCGCCGACCAACATGATCATCGGCGCCGGGGCGGGCGTGTTCCAGGCCGCCTATGTCACGTTGACGCCCGGCGTGCGGCTCCAGGGCGACGAGCTCACGCCAGAGGGAATCGCCGCGAACTGGGCGGCGATCACCGACCGGATGGGCGAGATCGTCCCCAAATCGGGGAGCGAGCAGGCGATGACGATCATGGCGAAGCTCCAGCGCTGACGCGCGCGTCGCAGGAGGCGATCACGTCATCAAAACTACCCGAAATGGCGACACTCTCATGGCCATTCGCGCAAAATGAGTAGCTGACGCGTTGCGCATCGCGCCAATTCCGCCTTCACTTCACCTCGAATTGGGGGAATTCAAGGCGTTGGTGCGTTGTAACGTCATAGCTGGGTTGCCGTCGCACGATGGCGTTTGAACCAGCCCAACAGCATCAGGCTGCGGCGCCTCTGCAGGGACCGTTGTTCGAGGGATTGCTGGCGGAATTCGCGGCCTGCGCCATGTCGGCGGGGATCGCCGCGCTCGGCGCGCCCAACCGCGCGATGATCTTCGCCGCCGCCGCCCGCGCATGCGGCCCGTTCGATGCCGGGCCGGGCCGCTCGCACCCGGTCAGCGTCAACGCGCTCGCCGCCTCGCTCGCGCGCCCGTTCGAGACGATCCGCCGCCAGGCCAACATGCTGATCGACGCCGGGCTGCTCGTGCGCAGCGACGCCGGCCTCGCAGTGCCGCTCCAGGTGATCTGCGACCCGCGCGCCGCGCAGATGGCGGACCAGTGCCACGACTTGCTCGTGCGGCTGGTGGAGGACGTGCGCGCCGCCAATTTCATGCTGTCCGAGCCGCGCCCCGGTGTGACCTACGACCCGCGCGGCGGGATCGGCATCGCCTTCGACCTGCTGCTCGCCACGGTCGAATGCCACCACCAGCGCCGGGAGAATTGGACACGCCTCGCGCTGATCTTCGCGATCGAATGGGCCAATCGCCGCTTCGCCCACAGCGCGGGCCCGCATCTCGCGCCGGTCAAGCCCAGCACCGTGGCACGCATCCTCGGCCTTCCCTACGCGACGGTGTCGCGCAACATCGAGACGCTGGTCGCCGCCGGCAAGCTCCGCCGCGTGCCCGAGGGGCTGCTGATCGCGCCCGATCTGCTCGACGGTCCGGCGGCCGCCGATGCACGGCTCGCGCTCGCCAATCGCGCGCGGCAATTGCTCGGCCGGCTCAGCCAGATCGGCTTTCCGCTCGATCGGCCGGCCGGGGCCTATATCGGCAGCCGGCCCCCGCTCCCCGCCCTCGGCTGAGCGCGCGACCGGAACTCCGCCGCCCCGCCACCCGTTCCTGCTGCATATCCCCGACAGGAGACGCAGCATGCCCAGCCCGCAGGAACTTCAGGAGAAATTCTGGAAAGCGCTCGACGATGACCGCACCATCTTCCTCGGCCTCGACGGAGTCGATGACGGCCACGCCCAGCCGATGACCGCGCTGCGCGACACCGAGCACGACGGCGGCCCGATCTGGTTCTTCACCACCAGGGACAATGGCCTCGTCCAGTCGCTGCGCGAGGGCAATCGCGCGATGGCGCATTTCGCGTCGAAGGGACACGAGCTGTGGGCGACGATCCACGGCAACCTCGTCCCCGACAACGACCGCGCGATGATCGACAAGCTGTGGAACCCGTTCGTCGCTGCCTGGTACGAAGGCGGCAAGGACGATCCCAAGCTCCAGCTGCTCCGCCTCGACGCCGAACGCGCGCAGATCTGGCTCAACGAGAACAGCCTGTTCGCCGGCGTGAAGCTGCTCCTCGGTGTCGATCCAAAGCAGGACTATCGCGGCAAGGTCGCCGACGTCTCGCTCGCCTGACCCGCCCTTGGCCAAAGGATCGACTCATGCCCTATGTGAAGACCAAGGACGGCACGGACCTCTACCTCAAGGACTGGGACGGCGGCGGCCGTCCGGTCGTCCTCATCCATGGCTGGCCGCTGTCGGCCGACAGCTGGGACCCGCAGGCGATCGCGCTCGCCGAGGCCGGCTTCCGCGTGATCGCCTATGACCGGCGCGGTTTCGGCCGCTCGTCGCAACCGTGGAGCGGCTACGATTACGACACGCTCGCCGACGACCTCGCCGAGGTGATGCAGGAGACCGGCGCCGATCGCGACGCCAGCCTGGTCGGCTTCTCGATGGGCGGCGGCGAGGTCGCGCGCTACATGTCGCGCCATGGCGGCAAGGGCGTGGTCTCGGCTGCGCTGATCGGCTCGGTGGTGCCCTATATGCTTCGTACCGACGACAATCCCGACGGCGTACCGCAAGCACAG
>NZ_JBCNMA010000037.1:0-25841 GCF_039595165.1 Sphingomonas sp. | reverse complement strand
AGAAGCACAGGAGCCGGGCATGCTCGACGCGTCGGTCCCCGAGTTCGCCGATGTCGAGAAGATGATCGACGCCGCGCAGGCGCTCTACGGTCCCTATCGCTGGGGCCGCTACGACATGCTCGTCCTCCCGCCGTCCTTTCCGTTCGGCGGGATGGAGAATCCCAATCTCACTTTCCTGACCCCCACGATCCTCACCGGCGACCGCTCGAACACCGACGTCGTCGCGCATGAGCTGGCGCATAGCTGGTCGGGCAACCTCGTCACCAACGCGACCTGGGCCGACGGCTGGCTCAACGAGGGCTTCACCACCTATTTCGAGAACCGCATCATGGAGGCGCTCTATGGCAAGGAGCGCGCCGCGATCTATGCCGATCTCGACTATGCCGGGATGGTCCGCGACGTGAAGAATGCCGGCGGCGACGCCGCGCCCTCCACGCGCCTGCACGGCGAGCCGGGCGACAGTGCCGGGCAGCTCGACTATCTCAAGGGCTCGACCTTCCTGCGCACGATCGAGCACGCGGTCGGCCGCGAACGCTGGGACCCGTATCTGCGCGGCTATTTCGACCGCCACGCCTTCCAGCCGCAGACCAGCGCCGGCTTCCTCGCCGATCTGCGCCAGCACCTGATCAAGGGCGACAAGGCACTGGAGGCCAGGCTCCAGCTCGACCGCTGGGTGTTCGAGCCCGGCATCCCCTCCAACGCGGTGCATGTGGCGTCGGCGACGCTGGCGCAGGTCGACACGATGCTCGCGGCGTTCAACGCGGGCGGCCCGGCCTCAGCGATCAGGACCGATGGCTGGCAGACCCAGCAATGGAAGCGCCTGCTCGACAACCTTCCCCGCCAGCAGAGCGCCGCGCGGCTCAAGGAACTCGACGACGCCCTCGGGCTCACCAAATCGACCAACGCCTATGTCCAGTCGGCTTGGTTCGATCTCGCCATCGCCAACCGCTACGAGCCCGTCGTCCCCGCGCTGGAGGAATATCTCACGCGGGTCGGCCGCAACCTGCTGGTGACGCCGCTCTATCGCGGGCTCAAGGCGCAAGGCGAATGGGGCGAGCCGATCGCGCGGCGAATCTTCGAGAAAGCGAAGCCGGGCTACCACCCGGTGACCGTCGGCGCGGTGACGCGGATCCTGGACGGTAGCTGATCAGGCCGTCGGCATCGCCCGCTCGATGATCGCGCGCATGTCGATCGCTGCGTCGAACGCGCCATAGGCATTGCCGCGCGGCGTCAACCGCAGCCGGCAAAAGGCTTCGGCGACCGGGCTGTTCCAGCCGAGCAGCACCGCCGCCTGCGCCGCGAGCGCGAGCCGCTCGACGAGCAGCCGCGCATTGCCCTCGTTCGCCGTCTTGAAGTCGATCGCGTCGATCCAGCTGTCATAGAGCGGATCGCTCCCGCGCTGTGCCGCGAGGAACCTGTGCAGCGCCTCGACGCCTTCCGGTTCGCGCGCGAACCCACGCAGCAGGTCGAGCGCGATGACGTTGCCCGATCCCTCCCAGATCGCGTTGAGCGGCGATTGGCGGAACAGCCGCGGCATCGGCCCCGCTTCGATGTAACCGGCGCCGCCATGGCACTCCATCGCCTCGCAGACGAGGCCGGGCGCCCGCTTGCACACCCAGTATTTGGCGATCGGCGTGAGCAGCCGCGCAACCGGATCGGCGGCGTCGAACGCCTGCGCCAGCCGCAGCCCGAGCGCAGTCGCGGCCTCGCTCTCCACCGCCAGGTCCGCGAGTACCGCCGCCATCGCCGGCTGGTCGATCAGCCGCCGCTGGAAGGCCGAGCGGTGCGCGGTGTGCCACAGCGCCTGCGCCAGCGCGCCACGCATCTGCTGGGCGGAGCCGATCACGCAGTCGAGCCGGGTGTGCTGCACCATCTGGATGATCGTCGCGACCCCGCGCCCTTCCTCTCCCAGCCGTTGCGCCGGCGCACCGTGGTACTCGATCTCGGACGAGGCGTTGGAACGGTCGCCGAGCTTGTCCTTGAGCCGCACGACGCGGAACCCCGCGTTGCGCGACCCGTCGGGCAGCCAGCGCGGGACGAGGAAGCAGGTCAGCCCGCCATCGGCATAGGCGAGCGTCAGGAAGGCGTCGCACATCGGTGCCGAGCAGAACCATTTGTGCCCGGTGAGAGCGTACCATCCCGCCTCACCGGCGGGCTCGGCACGCGTGGTGTTGGCGCGGACGTCCGACCCGCCCTGCTTCTCGGTCATCGCCATGCCGATCGTGACCCCAGCCTTTTCCGGCGCCGGACGAAAGGCGGGATCGTAGCGGCCGGCGGTGATGCGCGGCACCCATTCGCCCGCGACGCTCGCATCGGCACGCAGCGCGGGGACCGCCGCATAGGTCATCGTCATCGGGCAACTCGTCCCCGAATCCGCCTGGCCGGTGAGGAACAGGATCGCGGCGTGCGCGACATGCCCCGCGGGCGTGCCATTCCACGCCACCGAAGCCAGCCCGTTCTCCAGCCCCAGCCGCATCAGTTCGTGATAGGCGGGGTGGAAACGCACCTCGTCGATGCGCTGGCCATAGCGGTCGAAGCTCTCCAGCACGGGCGGATTGCGATTGGCCTCGACGCCCCATTCGATCACTTCGGCCGAGCCGGTCCGCGCGCCCAGTGCCGCGAGCCGCTCGGCATGCTGCCCGCCCCCCGCCCGCGCCACCGCATCCGCGAGCGCGCGGTCGCCGGTGAACAGATTCACATCTTCGAACGGCGGAGGCTGGTTGAACACCTCATGCGTGTCGAGCTCGACGAGCGGGCGGATGCTGGGCATGGCTTGGCTCCTCCGGAACGCGCCAGCCTATCGCGCGGCCTTCGCCGCCTCCAGTGCTCGCGCACGCTCCCGCGCCGCTCGCTTCGCCCGCCGCTCGGCGACCAGCACGGCAGCGCGGCGCGGATTGTGAGTCAGGCTCGCGGTCGCGGTGGCGTCGGCCTCGACCAGGAAGCCTTCGGGCGCGATACGCACGTCGCGGATTTCGGCGCGGCCCATCTCGCCCTTGAACACGAAGCCTTCAAAGGGCTGCTCCGCCAGCCAGGCATCCGCCTTGGCGAGGCCGTCGTCATAGTCCTTGGTGAAGTCATAGCGGATCGCCGCCGTCATGCGCTGGCGCAGCGCGGTCTGGTTGACCATCTGGAGCAGCAGGTTGAACGCCTTGCTGTCGGTATCGCCCGCCACCACCAGGTCGCGAACCCCGACGATCCGCCTGGGGATGTCGACCACCGGCGCCGCGACGAACCACACCATGCCCTTGGTCGTTACCGTCCCGGTCCTGAGCGTCATATCGACGCCCACCGCCACCTGATTCTGCGGCGTGCCGTAGACGGTGACGCCATGATACTCCGCCGTCGCCTCCAGCCCGCCCTTGAGCTTGGCCGAGGCGAATTGCGGCTTTTGCAGCTCCGCCAACGCGGCACGCTCGAGCAGCGGGTAGAGCACCAGCACCGGCACATGCACGTTGATCCCGCGCCCGGGCAGCTGCCTCATCAGGTTCGGCAATGGCGTCACCGGTGGATCGGCCGGGCGCTCGCCCAGCACCGTCTCGGTCTTCGCCTGCGCCGCGAAGCCGACGACGAGGTTGCCTCCCTCCACCGAATAGCCCGAGAAGCCGACGCGTTCGGGCGTGAAGCGCGCCCATATCTGCGGATCGGTCTTGACCCGCACCGAGGTGAAGCCCTTCGCCCACACGCGCTGGACCTTCGCCCGCGCCTGCACCTTGTCGAGGTGGCGCGGCAGCGTCCGTTCGAGGCCGGCAAGCACCTGCCGCAGCTTGGGATCGACCTTGGAGGCGAAGGTGATCCGCCGCCCGAGAAAGTCGATCCCGATCTTGCTGGTCCAGGCATAGTCGGCATCGACCTTGGCCCGCGGCCGCCAGTCCCTGCTCAGGCCAAGCGTCACCCGCGCGGTCACGTTCATCGCGCCGGTGGCGGTCTCGCGCTTGATGATCTTGCCGATATTCTCAGCGCGCACCGTGGCGTTAACCGGCATCGCGATGCGCAGGACGTTGCCCGATCCGGTAAGGCGGATACGCCCGCGCCGCACGCTGCCCACCAGCCGGCAGCTGATGTCGGGCAGCAGCTTGCTCTTGGTCTTGATACACGCCTTTTGCGGCTCGTCGATGCGGTGCAGCTCCAGCGGCACCTCGTCGTTGATCGCCTTTTCCAGCTCGGCCATCGGGATCGCCACCGGCACGCGGATGGTCGAAGCCAGCTCCTTGAGCACCAGCGGCTCCTCGAGCCGCGGCGGCGCGGGATTGGACGCCTGGTCGGTGCACCCGGCGAGCGGCGCCAGCGAAACGACGACAATCCCCGTGAGCCCGCGCTGCATACCCCCTCCTTCGCGCCTGCCGTCCTTTCCTCTAAAACCTTCTATTGAAGGCAAGTTCCGGCGACATGCGCGATCAGTTCGGCACCGATGACCGAGGGCAGGAACAACGGCCACAGCCCGGCCCCGCCGAGGAGCTTGCCGCGCCAGCCTGAAAAGGCGGTAAACGCGATCGCGAACGGCGCGATGCTAAATAGAGCAAATTCTGAATCCCCGGCCTGGCGTGGAAGCCGATCAGGAAGATGGTACCGATCTCAAGCGCCACGACCGCGACGACGACGATCAGCAGCCGCATCTCAGCTTCCTCGCGCCGCCGTCCACGCCAGCCACAGCCACCCGGCAATCAGCGCGGTTCCACCGATCGGGGTCACCGCGCCCAGCCAGCGCGGCGCGCCCAGCGCCATCGCGTAGAGCGTCACCGCAAAGATCGCCCCACCGGCGACGAACAGCCAGCCCGGCCCCTTCGCGCCCATCTGCGCCGCGACCAAGGCCACCACCGCGTGGATCATCTGATATTGCGCGCCGGTCCTGAGCCACTCCTGCGCCTCGCCCGACGTGCCATGCGCCCCGAAGGCCCCTGCCCCAACCGCCAGCGCGCCCGACAGCGCCGCGAGGATCACAAGCCAGTTCACGGCCGGTCGTCGTCCACGACTTCCTCGGACGGCAGCGGCTCGGGCTTCTCGCGCCGCGCCGAGAAGCCCAGTTCGGGCCGCTGCGTGATCGTCTCGCGCGCGGCGAGCATATCCCCGGCCTCCAGCTGGATCTTGAGCCGCTCGCGGTCGCGCTGGCGATAGAAATCCTCGCTGCGGTCGATCTCGCCCGGTTCGACCCCCACCGCCTCCATCGCCAGCCGCGCCATCTTGATCGCGGATTCGAGCACCTCGCGCACCACCGCGGTGGCCGGCGTGCCCTTGAGCTTGAGCAGCGCGCGCCGGTCGAACGCGCGCACGAAGATCGACGCCTGGGGGAACGCCTCATGCACCGCCTCGACCAGGTCGGCGCTGACCTGATCCTGGTCGAGGCAGAACAGGATCAGCTCGGCCTCGCCTGCACCGGCCTGACGCAGCAGATCGATCCGGGTTCCGTCGCCGTAATAGACCTTGGCGCCGAACTGGCCGGCGACGTCGATCATCTCGATGTCGGTGTCGACCAGCGTCACTGCGATGCCCTGCGCATTGAGCATCTGGCCCACCGTCTGGCCGAAACGGCCATAGCCGACGATGAGCGCGTTCGACCCATCGGCTACCGGTCCCTCGCGCTCGCCCTGCGGTCTCTCCTCCTCGGCACGGAAACGGCGCGTCAGCATCATCAGGAACGGCGTGGTCGCCATCGACAGCGTCACCACCGCGCTGAATACGCTCACCCCCTCGGGCGCGATCAGCAGCGCATCCTGCGCCTGCGCGAACAGCACGAAGGCGAACTCGCCGCCCTGGCTCAGCAACAGGCCCAGCCCGAGCGCCTGGCGCCAGCCCATGCGGAAGGCGAGGCCGAGCCCGAAGATCACCACCGCCTTGGTCACGATCAGCGCCAGCGCCATCGCGACCACGAACAGCGGCCGCTCGGCAATCGCGGAAAGGTCGAGCAGCATGCCGACCGAGAGGAAGAACAGCCCGAGCAGGATCGAGCGGAACGGCTCGATGTCCGCCTCGAGCTCGTGACGATAGGGACTGTCTGCGAGCATCACGCCCGCGACGAACGCGCCGAGCGCCGGGGAGAGGCCGAGCGCTTGCATCAACGCCGCGCTCGCCACCACGGTGAACAGCCCGGCGAACACGAACAGCTCGCGCTCGCCCCAATTGCCGATCAGCCGGAACAGCGGCCGCAGCACGTAGCGGCCCGCCAGCACCAGACCGGTGATCGCGAACACAGTGTAGAGCCCGAGCAGCCAGCCCGGCGGCCCGCCGGCATCGGCCGGGTTGCGGCTCATCACCGCGATGATCGTGATCAGCGGGACGATCGACAGATCCTGGAACAGCAGGATCGAGAACGCGCGTTCGCCGAACGGGGTCCTGAGGCGCCCCGCCGACTGAAGCATCGGCAGCACCTGCGCGGTCGACGACAGCGCCAGCGGCAGGCCCAGCGCCAGCGCCGCGGCGAGCGAGAAACCTGCGCCGAACGCGATCACCGCGCTGATCGCGACACCGCACAGCACCACCTGGAGCAGGCCGAAGCCGAAGATATCCTGCTTCATCCGCCACAGTCGCGCGGGGCTCAGCTCGAGCCCAACGAGGAACAGCAGCAGCGCGATGCCGAACTCGGCGATCACCATCTTCGATTCGGCGTCGCCGACCAGGTCGAGCAGTTGCGGCCCGACCAGTGCGCCCGCGACGAGATAGCCGAGCGTGGCGCCCAGCCCCAGCCGGCGGAAGATCAGCACGAACACCAATGCGAAGCCGAGCAGCGGCGCATATTCGGCGACATAATTATGGGCGGCGCCGTGCTCCATCAGACGCGCACCCGCAGGGCCTGCGCCGCGGCTTCCGCCATCGCCTCGAAACCGAGCCGGATCGACGGATGCCGCGCGCTGTGCGGCAGCGCCGGCGCGAAGATTTCCAGCCCCGGCCATTCGGGCGGCAGGTCGCGTTCGCTGGCCAGCCAGGCGGTCAGCTCGTCGCGCGCCGTCTCCAGCTCGGCCAGCGTCCGGCCGACCGCATGCGCGCCCATCAGCGCCGCCGAGGCCTGGCCGAGCGCACAGGCGCGGACGACCATGCCGATCGCCTTAACCCGGCCGTCCTCATCGAGGTCGACGTCCACCGTCACCCGGCTCCCGCATACCGGCGAGCGCTTCTCGACGCTCGCCATCGGGTCCGCGAGCCGCTCGTGGAACGGGATCGACGCCGCGAGCCGCAGGATCTGGTTGTTGTAGAGCGGCGCGTTCATTCGCCCGATTTATCCCCTGCGCCCTCGTTGGCAAGGCCGCCGGCGTCGGTGTCGTTGCCGAACACCGGCTCGCCGCGGCGGCGGCGGTCGACGAACTCGGCGATGCTCGCGCTGGTCGCGTTGAGCAGCGGATAGGTGCGCGACTGAGTCATCCAGTCGGGCCGCTGCGCCGGCCCGCCACTCACCGTGTCCACGACGAGCGTTACCAGCAGGAACCCGAGGCTCACCAGGATCAGCCCCTTGAGCGCGCCGAAGCCGAAGCCGAGCGCCCGGTCGACCGGTCCGAGCAGCCCGCTGCGCGTGCGCGATCCGATCGCGTTCGCCACCAGCCGTCCGCCGAAGAAGGTGATGCCCGCGATCAGCGCGAAGGCGAGCACCGCGGCGCCCTGCACCGTACCCACTGCCCCCGCCAGCATCGCCGCCAGCGGCGTATGGAGGAACTTCAGCGCCACCACCACGAACAGCCAGGCCATCAGCGACAGCACCTCGGTAACGAAGCCGCGCATCACGCCCAGCACCGCCGCACCGCCCACGGCGATCAGTACGATGATATCGATCGCGGTCAGTCCCATGCGTTCAAACCCTTTGCCCAGACCGGCTCATACCGTTCGTGCGAGACTTGTCGAAGCCCGTTTTACCGCGACATGTCGCAATATCGATTTTCGATAATATCGATTTTCGATAATATCGATTGACGATATGCTCAACTTGATATATTGATATTCGATATTGAAGATATTGGAGGTCGATATGGCTGCCGTCAAAGACCGTGATCCGCTGCTGGCGATCACTCAGCTCATCCTGCGAATCCTCATCGCCATCATGGGACTGCTCATCGCGGCCGGGCTGGTCGCAGTCGCCGCCCTGCTGCTGGTACCCGGGCAGCAATTCGCGCCAGCGCTGACCGACGCGTCGCGCGGTACCGTCTGGTGGGTCACCATGGGCGCGGCGATGCTGATCGCGATCCTCGCGCTCGGGATCGCCTTCACGCTCAATCTCACCCGGATCATCGCCACGGTCGGCCATGACGATCCGTTCCGCCCGGAAAATGCCGACCGCCTCGCCCGCATGGCCTGGCTCACGCTCGTCGCGCAGCTGTGTGGCCTGATCCTGGTGCCGATCGTCCGGGTGATCGCCAGCCATATCGGTGAGGGCCGGCCGGACTTCGGACCATCCTTCGACGGCTTCATTCTGGCGCTGGTGCTGTTCATCCTCGCCCGCGTGTTCCGCCGCGGCACTCAGATGCGCGACGATCTCGAGGGGACGGTCTAATGGCGATCACCGTGACGCTCGACGATCTGCTCCACCAGCGCCGCATGACCCTCACCGAACTGGCCGAGCGGATCGACCTGACGCTGGCCAACGCCTCGATCCTCAAGACCGGGAAGGCGAAGGCGATCCGCTTCTCGACGCTGGAAGCGATCTGCCGCGAGCTCGACTGCCAGCCCGGCGACCTGCTGCGCTACGAGCCCGGCGCTTGACCCGGGCCCCAGGCGGTCCCATCTGATCGTCCGGAGGCCACGTCCTCCCCTGCTTCGCGCAGGCATCAGGTCCGGGACGGCCCGGCAGCTCGAACAAGGAAGCTGCCAATGCCGTGGATCTATCTCACCGTCGCCGGACTGCTCGAAATCGCCTGGGCGTTTCTGATGAAGCAGTCGGAAGGGTTCACGAAGCTCGTCCCGTCGGTCGCCACGCTCGTGGCGATGGCCGCGAGCTTCGCGCTGCTCTCGCTGGCGATGCGCACGCTCCCGCTCGGCACCGCCTACACGATCTGGACCGGAATCGGCGCGGTCGGGGCGTTCGTCATCGGCATCCTGGTGCTCGGCGAGCAAGCGACGCCGATGCGCATCGCCGCCGCCGTGCTGATCGTCGGTGGACTGGTGCTGATGAAGCTGTCGTCGCCGAGCTGAGCGCTCAGGGCTTCCAGCCGATCGACTTGAAGAAGCGGTCGTGCGGCCAGCGCTTGTCGCCCTGATAATGGCGCACCGAATAGGACAGCCATTTGTTGCCGACCACCATGTTACGCGAAACTTCGATTTGGGTGCGGCCGTCGCCAAAGGTATCGTAGGTCCGCACGACCTCGACGCCGCGCATGCCGGGCAGCAGCATCTCCTCGGGGCGCAGCGGGCGCTGGCTGATCATCTTTGCGCCACTCGCGAAATCACCTGCTTCCGACACGAATTCCCGCAGCTTCGCGTCGACGTCGTACGGTTTGTCGGCGATCACCCCTTGCAGGAAGAAGAATGCCTCCATGTCGAACTTGGCGGTGCGGATCGTGCTGTTGAGCTGGATCACGCGCCCCTTGGCGATGTCGGTCCATTCGTCGAACCGCTCCGGCGTGCCGGGCAGCTCGGCGGTCAGCCCGGTCGGCTGGCTGTGGCGCTGCCACGCGGTCTGCGCGATGGCCGGAACCGCGGCAACCGCCACGGCAGCGAGAATTCCCCAAGTCCGCATGTTCGTCCCCCCGGATTCGATCGCGGCAACCTAGTTCAAGCATCTGGAGCCGCAAGGGAAATCCGTAGGGGGCAGTCAACGTCCCAGCATATGCTCGACGAATCCGCCCAGGCTCTTGAAGCCGGTCAGCGCCACCGTGCCCTCCTTGCCCTGCGCGGCGGGGACGAGCGCGCGGGTGAAGCCGAGTTTGCCGGCTTCCTTGAGCCGCAGCGCGCCATGCGCGACGGGCCGCACCTCGCCCGACAGCGCGATCTCGCCGAACGCCACCGCATCCGCCGCGACCGGCCGCTCGGACAGCGCCGACACCAAAGCCGCCGCCACCGCAAGGTCCGCCGCCGGGTCCTGCACGCGATAGCCGCCGGCGATGTTGAGATAGACCTCGCTGGTCGAGAAACTCAGCCCGCAGCGCGCCTCCAGCACCGCCAGGATCATCGCCAGCCGCCCGCTGTCCCAGCCGACCACCGCGCGCCGCGGCGTCGCCCCGCTCGCCAGCCGCACCACCAACGCCTGGATCTCCACCAGCACCGGGCGTGTGCCCTCCAGCGCGGGGAACACCACCGTCCCGGTGACGCTCTCATCGCGGCTGGTCAGGAACAGCGACGAGGGATTGCCGACCTCGGCCAGCCCCGCCGCCTCCATCGCGAACACGCCGATCTCGTCGGTGCCGCCGAAGCGGTTCTTCACCGCGCGCAGGATGCGGTACTGATGGCTGCGCTCGCCTTCGAACGCCAGCACGGTATCGACCATGTGCTCGAGCACGCGCGGCCCCGCGAGGCTGCCGTCCTTGGTCACATGCCCCACCAGCACCACCGCCGTCCCGCGCTCCTTGGCGAAGCGGATCAGTTCTTGCGCCGACGCGCGAACCTGGCTCACCGTACCCGGCGCGCCCTCGATCAGGTCGCTGTGCATCGTCTGGATCGAATCGATAATCAGCAGCCGTGGCGGCGCTGCCCCACCAAGCGTGGTCAGGATATCGCGTACCGAGGTCGCCGCGGCGAGCTGCACCGGCGCATTGCCCAGTCCCAGCCGCCGCGCGCGTAGCCGCACCTGATCGGCCGCCTCCTCGCCTGAAACATAAGCGACACCAAGACCTTGCAGCGCCATCTTCGCAGCGGCCTGCAACAGCAGAGTCGACTTGCCGATCCCCGGATCGCCGCCGATCAGCGTCGCGCTCGCCTCCACGAACCCGCCGCCGAGCGCCCGGTCCAGCTCGGCGATGCCGGTCGGCATGCGATCGGGCAGCGGCACTTCGGCATCGAGCCCGGAGAGCGAGATCATCCGCCCCCCGCCCTGCAGGTTGTGCTTGGCCTGGAACGGCGTCACGACGGCGCCGGCATCCTCGACCAGCGTGTTCCACTCGCCACAATCGGCGCATTGCCCCGCCCATTTGGACGACACCGATCCGCATTGCTGACAGACATAGCGCTTCTGGGCTTTGGGCATGCAGGCCGCTTAGCAGGAAGAGAACGATTCAGGAACGGTATTTCGCTTCCTGTATCTTGCGCCACCGCGATTGCAGCACCGCCGGGCGGTCCGGGTAGCGCTCCTCGCGGAACTCGGCCCCCTCGATCCGGTCGACGCGGAAGCTGCGGAAATCCTCGCGCAGCTCGCACCACGCGAAGACCATGCGCACCGCATCGCGATAGCCGACCAGGAAGGGCCAGATCGTCCGCTGCGACCGCCGCCCCTCGCCGTCGCCATAGTCGAGATCGAGCTTCATCCCGCGCCGGCACCACAGGCGCAGCTGCGCCATGTCGAGCGGCTCGACCGGCTCCTCCCAGCGCGGCGGCGCCGCCACCACCGGCTCGAGCACCAGCGCGCGGAGGTTCTCAGGTACGGTCGCCGCGAGCTTGGCGATCAGGTCCTCGGCGGCACGCGACAGTTCACGGTCGCCCTGCGCCTTGACCCATTGCGCACCAAGCACCGCCGCCTCGACCTCGTCGGTGGTCAGCATCAACGGCGGCAGGTCGAACCCGCCGTCGAGGATATAGCCGATCCCCGCCTCGCCACGGATCGGCACGCGCTGGGCCATCAGCGTCGCGATGTCGCGATAGATGGTGCGCTTGGACGTCTCCAGTTCCTCGGCAATCAGCTCGGCGGTCACGGGCTTGCGATGTCGCCGCAGCAGCTGGATGATCTGGAACAGGCGGTCGGCGCGGCGCATGCGGCGGTCCTTCTCGTAACGTCGATTTTCGACTTAATGCCATGCTGCTGACAGCATGTTGGCAGCAGCATGGCAGTAGTCAATTCCTGACGGCAGCGACTTCCCGCGCGCCGGACAGGAGGACCGGACCATGCTCACTTTCTACCACGCCCCCGAAACCCGCTCGGGCCGCACCATGTGGCTGCTGGAGGAGAGCGGCCTCCCGTTCGAGACGCGCTACGTCAGCGTCCAGCGCGCCGACGGCAGCGGCGCCTTCGATCCCGCCAATGTCCATCCCGACGGCAAGGTGCCGGCGATCGTCCATGACGGCGCGATCATCCCCGAAAGCTATGCCATCGCCATCTATGTCAGCGATCTGGCCGCAGACTCCGGCCTGGGCGTGCCCGCGGGATCGCCCGAGCGCGGCCCGTTCCTCGCGTGGCTGATGTGGCTCGCGACCGAGCTCGAGCCGGCGATCTTCATGCGCCTCTATGGCGGCGCCGAGGGCAATCCGATGGCCGAGAAATCCTATCGCCAGGTCGTCCGCCGCCTCGAGCTCGCGCTCGCCAACGGGCCATATCTGATGGGCCACCGCTTCACCGCGGTCGACGTCATGGCGGGTTCGACCGTCGCCTGGGCCCGCCACGTCTTCCCGGAGAGCCCCGAAATCGACGCTTGGCTCGCCCGCATCGCCGATCGCCCCGCCCACCAGCGCGCATGCGAGAACGATGCGGAGAAGCTGGCCGCCTGAGTGCCGGGACGGCGGAGGGCTTATCCCTTCGCCGTCACCGCCAGCCCGCGCTGCACCGCCGGCCGCGCGAGCCCGCGCTCGAGCCATGCGGCGACGTTGGTGAAGGCATCGAACCCGACCAGCTCGCGCGCCTCGTAGAAGCCGATCAGGTTGCGCACCCAGCCGAGCGAGGCGATGTCGGCGACCGAATAATCGCCCATGATCCACTCGCGGCCCTCGAGCCGGCCATCCAGAACCCCCAGCAACCGCTTGGATTCGGCCACGTAGCGCTCCAGCGGCCTTTTGTCCTCGATCTCGCGCCCGGCGAATTTGTGGAAGAAGCCGAGCTGCCCGAACATCGGTCCGATCCCGCCCATCTGCCACATCAGCCAGGCCATCGTCTCGTAACGCTGGTCGGGATCGAGGAACTTGCCGGTCTTCTCGGCGAGGTAGATCAGCATCGCTCCGCTCTCGAACAGCGCCAGCGGGCGCCCATTGGGCCCGTCGGGATCGATCATCGCCGGGATCCGGCCATTGGGATTGAGGCTCACGAATTCGGGCGATTTCTGGTCGTCGGTCGCGAAGTCGACGAGGTGCGGCTCATAGGGTAGCCCGGTCTCCTCGAGCATGATCCCCGCTTTCACCCCGTTGGGCGTGTTGAGCGAATAGAGCTGGATACGGTCGGGATGCTGGGCCGGCCAACGGCGAGTGATCGGGAACTGCGACAGATCGGTCATTGGGGGAGCCTCCTGTTTGAGGCCGCGACATAGTAAGGCCGCATTCGCCACGCTATGGGCGCATCGATGAATCCGACCGATCTTCGTGTCGCCTTGTTCAGCGGCAACTACAACTATGTCCGCGACGGCGCGAACCAGGCGCTCAACAAGCTTGTCCGCCACCTGCTCGACCGCGGCGTACAGGTGCGCGTCTATTCGCCGACCACCGACACGCCGGCCTTCGCGCCCGAGGGCGATCTGGTCAGCGTCCCGGCCTGGCCAGTTCCCGGCGGGCGCGGCGAGTACAAGATCGCGCTCGGCCTGCCCAAGGGCCCGCGTGCCGATCTCGAGACGTTCAAGCCCAACCTCGTCCATGTCTCGGCGCCCGAGTTCCTCGGCCACGCCGCAGTCGCCTGGGCGCGCGAGCGCGGGATCCCGACTCTCGCCTCGCTCCACACGCGCTTCGAGACCTATCCGCGCTATTACGGCATCGGCTTCGTCGAGCCCTGGCTGATCCGCCGCCTCACCCGCTTCTACAACAAGGTCGACCGCGTGGTGGTACCCGGCAATTCGGTCGCCGAGCTGATCAAGGACTGGGGCGTCACCACCCCAGTGAGCATCTGGTCGCGGGGCGTCGACCATGCGCGCTTCAACCCGCAGCGCCGCGACGACGCCTGGCGCCGCAGCCTCGGCATCCCCGACGACGTCGCGGCGATCGGCTTCCTCGGCCGCCTCGTGCTCGAGAAGGGCCTCGACATCTTCGCCGAGGTCGCGCGCGAGCTCAAGCGCCGCGAGGTCCCCCACCGCATCCTCGTGATCGGCGAGGGCCCTGCGCGCGAATGGTTCGCCGAGCGCGTTCCCGACGCGATCTTCACCGGCTTCCAGTCGGGCGACGATCTCGGCCGCGCGGTCGCGGGGATGGACGTGTTCTTCAACCCCTCGATCACCGAGACCTTCGGCAACGTGACCTCGGAGGCGATGGCGTGCGGCGTGCCGGTGGTCGCCGCGAAGGCGACCGGCGCGATGGACCTGGTCGACGAGGGCCAGACCGGCTTCCTCGTCCCGCCGCGCGACGTCACCGCCTATGCCGACGCGATCGAGCGCCTCGCCCGCGACGCCGCGATGCGCCGTAGCTTCGGCGCCGCCGGCCACGCCAAGATGCAAAGCTATGTCTGGGACCGCGTCAACCAGGCGGTGCTCGACGCCTATCTCGAGGTCATGGCGGCACACTCAAAATTCATCCTCCCCCGCCAGGGGGAGGATCATCGTCACTCCCACTCGTAGCTCAGCGGCGCCTCGCGGAACGCGAACCGGTCGACATGCCGCTCGACCGCGCCCTTGAGCCCCTCGAGCTGCCCCGCGGCGCTGGCGTCCACGCGGATCGCCAGCCCCTCGGGCTTCGCGTCGAGCGTGACCAGCCCGTCGCCGGGCCAGTCGGCGCCGCGCGCATCCCTGGGGAACACGATCGTGCCATGGTCGGGCGTGAACTCGACCTTGAGGTTATGCTCCCAGTGCTTGCACAGCTGCTGAAGATAGCGGCTCGCCCTGTCGGTCTTCGCGAACCCGTTCGCGCTCACTGCCATCAAAGCCGCTCCACCTTGCGCGCCGCCTCGTCAATGATTTCGGCGACCTTGTGGAGGAGATCGGCATCGACCTCATCATGCGCAAGCCGCGACTGGATCACGACCTTGAGGTTGCCCATCGCGCGCCGCACCGGCCCGCCGCGCGTGCGCTCGCGCACCGTGCCCAGCTCGGCCAGCTTGCCCATCAGCAGCGTCACCTGCTCTGCATTCTCCTCGAGATGCGCCTGGCCGGCCGGCGTGATCGCATAGAGCTTCTTGGCGCCCTCGGCCGCCTGCTCCTCGATATGGTCCATTTCGGCGAGCAAGGTCAGCGTCGGATAGACGACGCCCGGGCTCGGGGCATAGGCGCCGCCGGTGCGCTCCTCGATCTCGCGGATCAGGTCATAGCCGTGACGCGGCTGGTCGGCGATCAGCGCGAGCAGGATCAGCCGCAGCTCGCCGCCGTCGAACATGCGCCGCCGGCCGCGCCCGCCGCCCATGCCGTCGGCGCGCACGTCCCACTCCACCGTGAACGGCCCCCATTGGCGCCGCCCGCGCGGACCGAAGCCGCCAAAGTCCATGCCCCCGCGCGGCCCGCAGCCGCGATGATGTCCTCGAAACATTCCTGTACCTTTCAAATTCGAGTCGAGATGGGTCCAAGATATATCTTGAGATAACGCGCACAAGCCCCTTCGCGAAATTTGCGCAAGTTCCTATATCGTTCCGCATGGCCGACCTGTTCGGCGGGCTCGAGTCCGCCACTGCCCCTGACGACATTGCCCCCGGCGGCCCGCTCGCCGACCGGTTGCGCCCGCAACGGCTCGAGGATGTCGTCGGCCAGGATCATTTGACTGGGCCAGAGGGGGCGATCGGCCGCATGGTCGCGGCGGGCAAGCTCAGCTCGATCATCCTCTGGGGGCCGCCGGGTACCGGCAAGACCACGATCGCCCGGCTGCTCGCCGATGCCGTCGGCCTGCGCTTCGTCGCGATCAGCGCGGTCTTCTCGGGCGTCGCCGACCTCAAGAAGGTGTTCGCCGAGGCGAAGGAGCACGCCCGGCTCGGCAAGCGCACCCTGCTCTTCGTCGACGAGATCCACCGCTTCAACCGCTCGCAGCAGGATGGTTTCCTCCCGTTTGTCGAGGACGGCACCGTCACGCTGGTCGGCGCGACCACCGAGAATCCGAGCTTCGAGCTCAACGCCGCGCTTCTCTCCCGCGCGCAGGTACTCATCCTGCGCCGCCTCGACCACGCTGCGCTCACGCAATTGCTCGACCGTGCCGAGGCCGTCGAGGACCGTCCGCTGCCTCTCACGCCCGAGGCCCGCGACGCGCTGGTTGCCAGCGCCGACGGCGACGGCCGCTTCCTGCTCAACCAGGCCGAGACGCTGTTCTCGGTTCAGTTCGACGAACCGCTCGATCCGCCGGCGCTGGGCGATTTCCTCCAGCGCCGCGTCGCGGTCTACGACAAGGACCGCGAGGGGCATTACAACCTCATCTCCGCGCTCCACAAATCGATCCGCGGCAGCGACCCGCAGGCCGCGCTCTACTATCTTGCGCGGATGCTCACGGCGGGCGAGGAACCGCTCTACGTGCTGCGCCGCCTGACCCGCGCCGCGGTCGAGGATGTCGGCCTCGCCGACCCCAACGCCATCACCCAATGCATCGCCGCCAAGGACACCTATGAGTTCCTCGGCTCGCCCGAGGGCGAGCTGGCGATCGCCCAGGCCTGCCTCTACCTCGCGACCGCCCCCAAATCGAACGCGGCCTATACCGCGCAGAAGGCCGCATGGCGCTCGGCCAAGGAAACCGGCAGCCTGATGCCGCCGCAGAACATCCTCAACGCGCCGACCAAGCTGATGAAGAAGATCGGCTACGGCAAGGGCTATACCTACGACCATGACGCCGAGGGCGGCTTCTCGGGCGATAATTACTGGCCCGAGGAGATGGAGCCCCAGACCTTCTACGCCCCCACCGACCGCGGCATGGAGAAACGCATCGCCGAGCGCATGGCCTGGTGGGACGAGCGGCGGCGGAAGCGGGACTGATCCGCAACCCCGCCTGATCCCGATGCGCGCTTCGCAGGTGCAGGCCAGCCAAGCAGGCAGAGGACATAGCCGATGATCGCGCTGCCGCCATATCCGACCAGCGGCGTCGGATAGTTGCCCAAGGCCGCGGCGGCGATGATCGCCAGCCACATCGCGCCGAAGACCGCATGGCTCGCCCGATTGCTACGGTCCCAAGCCCAGCCGGCGAGCGCTGGAACGAGCATCACGCACGCGCCCGCGACCACCGCCGCCCCGGCCAGCATGTGCGTGTCGAACGCCGTATAGAAGATCTGGTCGACATGCGGGCTCGCCGCCTGACGATCGGGTCTAAGCAATGCGATGCCGAACGCGCCCACGGCGGCGGCTGCGGCGATCGCGGCGTTCCGCTCCCGCCGGATGGCAAACAGCGCCACCATCGCCAGAGCCAGCGCACCCGTCATCGCACGATCCGGCTGAAGCGCCAGCGCGATCGCGGCGATGACGATGCCCAGCGTCGGGACCAGGCTCGGCGCGCGGACGAAACGCATCGCCAGCAAGGGGACGAGGATCAGCGACGGCTGAATGAAGACACCTGCCAGCGAGACCCAGCGCGTCGCGCCTTCGACCCTTGTGCCCAGCATTGTGGTCGCGAGCAGGCAGAGGGAAGCGGCGAGCACGATCGCTGCATCCGGCACCCGGTAGCGACTGGCAAGCGTCACGGATATGCCCACGCAAGCGAGCCCGATCGCCAGCGCGGCCAGGTTCATGATCGCGTAGCGCGCAGGCGCATCCGCCAGCGTCAGATAGACGATACCCAGTCCCGTCGCGAGGACCGCGCAGATGCAAGCGACCATGGGCGCTCGCGCCGGAAACCCGTCTGCAGGCTCCATATCCCCTTCCTCCTCTCCGATTTCCGGTCGCGCGAAATAGAACCCCGACGCCACGTGGATCGCGCCGATCACACAGCCAAGCGCATAGCGGACCGGCGAGTCATTCGCGTCGATCGCCTCCAATTCATGACGCATCGCCTGCCCCCATTGCCGCATCGGCGAAGGCAGCAGTGCCGCAGCGAAGCGCACCAGCATCCGCGCGATCGCGTGCTGCGACGGGATCATGCCGGTTTCGCCGCGAGCGAGGCGCCGCGCGCAGGCGCGGCCACAGGCGGATTGTCCCGCGCCAGCCGCTGGCCGGCCGCGGTCAGGCGATACATATGGCGCGGCGGACGCCCCGGCTCCCCTGCGGCCTCCCACTGTGCCTCGAGATATCCCTGGGCTTCAAGCCGGACCAGCAGCGGATACAGCGTCCCCGATTTGACCCCCGCCTGCCGGCAAAGCCCATAGCCATGGGACCAGCCACCCCCGCTCGAGGCGAGGATCGCGAGGATGTCGCGGGCGGCCGGCGAAAGTGCGCGTTGTCGAACCATAGGCCATTAAATCTACATAGGTAGATTAATTGTCAAGCACACCGTTTTCCACTGATCGGCGCTTCCCATGTTGGATTTCATCTGCTCTCATCGGCTGATGATCGGACCAGTTCCAACCAATCCGTGCAACGCCTCGCCCGCGCTCGGCACGCAGGGCGCGAAAACATCTCGATACCGTCAACTTTGTGCACTTCCGGTGTCAGGATACCTGCTCGCTGCCTTCACCCTCGTCGCCCCCGCCGTCGCCCAGCAACCGCCCCGCGATCTCACCCCGCACCAGCGCGCCATCGCCGCGGGCTACAAGGCGCTTGCCCTGTGCGAGGGCCAGTTCGGCGGCGGCCGCACGCCCGAGCAGATCGCTGCGACCGAGCTCAAGGGCATCTATCCTGAATATGAGGCGCTCGCCGCCGAGTTGCCGGCCACCAGCGACCGCCAGGATCGCAGCGTCAGCGTGCCCTTCGCCGACGGCATGCCGCCGCGCCTCGCTTATTGGGTGCCGCGCTTCGGCTGCTCGCTCGCCCCGATCGGCGGCAAGCGCGTCCTGCCGCCCTTGCTCCATCCCAACCCGTCGATCCCCTTCCCCGCCGATCCCCGCCCCTGGCCGATCGGCGATTCCGGCATCGCGCCGAAACCACCGGCGGCATTGGAGAGCGCGGTCGCCGCAGCCTTCGACCCCGCGGCGTCGAAGGGCCGCACCACCGGCGTGGTGGTCCTGCGCGATGGCAAGGTCATTGCCGAACGCTATGCCGACGGCTTCGGCCCGCTCGTTCCCAACCGCACCTGGTCGGTCGCCAAGAGCATCGCCGGCACGCTGATCGGCATCGCCGTCGCCGACGGCAAGCTCGATCCGGCCAAGCCCGCGCCGGTGCCCGAATGGCGCACGCCGGGCGACCCGCGCGCCGCGATCACGCTCGACCAGCTGCTGCGCATGGCCTCGGGCCTCGGGAGCGACACCGCGGGCAACCGCACCGACGCGATCTATTTCGGCGGCACCGCGGTAACCGAGCAGACGGTCGACTGGCCGATCGTCGCGCCGCCCGGCAGCACCTTCCGCTACGCCAACAACGACACGCTGCTCGCCGTGCGCGCGCTCCGCTCCGCGCTCGCCGACGACAACGCCTATACCGGCCTCCCAGGCAATCGCCTGTTCGGCCCGCTCGGGATGGATCACACCACCACCGGCATCGACTGGCAGCAGAACTTCGTCCTCTCCTCGCAGGTCTGGTCGACCGCGCGCGACCTCGCCCGGCTCGGCGAGCTATGGCGCAACGACGGCGTCTGGCAGGGCAAGCGCATCCTGCCCGAGGGCTGGGTCAGGTACATGACCACCCCCAGCGGCCCACAGCCCAAGGGCGACGGCCCGGGCTATGGCGCCACGATGTGGCTGTTCGGCCTCAAGCAGGGCCTGCCCGACGGCAGCTACGCCGCCCAGGGCAATCGCGGCCAGTATATCTTCGTGATCCCCTCCGCGAGGCTCGTCGTCGTCCGCCGCGGCGAGGATCCCGCCGGCAATGCGTTCGAGGCACCGCGCTTCGTCGCCGAGGTGCTGAAGGCGCTCGAATGAAGGATTGGGACGAAGCCTGCGCCTATGCGCTCTCGCTCCCCGATGTGGAGATGGCGCCGTGGTGGGGCACGCCCTGTCCCAAGGTCAACGGCAAGGGCTTCATGTCGCCCAGCCGCGAGCCGGGCAGCTTCGCGCTGGCGGTCACCCACCCCGAGAAGCAGATCCTGCTCGAGACCGATCCGGACACCTTCTGGCAGACCGACCATTATCGCAATTATCCGATGCTGCTGGTCCGTTACGACACCGGCGCCCGCGAGCGGATCGAGCTCTACATCCAGCGCGCCTGGTGGGACCGCGCCAAGCCCGCGCAGCGCAAGGCGTTCGGCGAGCGGCCATGAGCTTCACTTGGGACGAGGCGGTGGCGTTCGCGCTGACCCTGCCCGGCGTCGCGATCGGCGCGGGCGCCAAGGGCTCGACCTCGCCTCAGCTGCGTGGCCAGCAGCTCGTCTCGCAGGGCCGCGCCGAGGGGACCTATGTCCTGCGCGCCACGCGCGAGGAGATCGCGGTACTCAAGGAGACCGATCCCGACACCTTCTGGCAGACGCCGCAATATGAAGGTTGGCCGACGGTGCTGGTCAACGCCGCGCATGCCGATCCCGAGCGGATGAGACTGCTGATCGCCCGCGCCTGGTGGGACCGCGCCACGGTGGCGCAGCGCAGGGCCTATGGCGATCGGCCCTGAGCGCTTCTCCCGCTTCGCCGCGATCGACTGGTCTGGCGCGAAGGGCAGCCGCCACCCCGGCATCGCGCTGGCCGTGTGCGAGTCCGGCGACGCCGCGCCCGTGCTGGTCCCACCGCCTGGCCGCCACTGGTCGCGCGCCGCGATCCGTGACTGGATCCTCGATCGCGCCGCCGAGCCGCTGCTGATCGGCTTCGACATGAGCTTCTGCGCGCCGATCCTCGATCGCGGCGCCTATCTCCCCGGCGAGAGCGAGGCCACCGACGCCCGCGCCTTCTGGGCCTATGTCGACGCCCATAGCCCGGACGAGGATCTCGGCGCCGCTTCGTTCCTCGACAGCCGCCGCGGCCGTCATTTCTATCTCGGCGCGGCTGACGGCCCCAAGGCGGACTTCATGCACTTCCGCCGCTGCGAGCAGCATTTCAACGCCAGCGGCGGCGGCAAGGTCACCACCGTCTACGACGCGATCGGCGCGGCGCAGGTCGCCAAGGCGAGCTTCGCCGGGATGCGCCTGCTCCACACCCTCGACGGCAAGGTCGCGATCTGGCCGTTCGATCCGCTGCCACCCCTCGGCGCGGTCGTGGTGGAGATCTACACCGCGATCGCCGCCCGCGCCGCCGGGCTGCGCAAGGGTCTGTCGAAGCTGCGCGACGCCGCCTCGCTCGATGCCGGCCTCGCCGCGCTCGGCTCGCAACCGCACGCGCCGCTCGCCCGCTACGACGATCATTCGACCGACGCGATCCTCACCGCCGCCTGGCTGCGCGCCAATGCCGCCCGCGCCGAGCTGTGGCACCCGCCCGCGCTCACCGCCGAAATCGCGCGGACCGAGGGCTGGACCTTCGGAATCGCCTGACACGGATCGTCGCAAAGCGCACTGCGCTTGCACCGGCTGTTAACCTCGATCGGGCAGACTCCGGGCATGCGACGTTCGGATCAGCAGCCGCGGCGGATGCCGCGATGGAATCCGTTCCGGGAGCGGGTTCGGCTCCCGCTTCCGGTCTACCGCGAGCTGGTCGACACGCTGTTCGACATGCGCCTGCCGATCCTGGGGCTCGGCCTGGTCTTCGCCATCCTGGCCGGACTCGTCGCGTTCGAATGGCGCGACCCGGTGTTCGCGATGGTCGCCGCCGGTGCGCTGATCGTCACCCTGGCTCGCCTCGTCCTGCTCCACGGCTATGCCCGTGAACCGCGCAAGAGCCAGGAGGAGCTCGACTGCTGGGAACGCCGCTATGCGATCGGCAACTATGCGATCGCGCTGCTGCTCGCGGTGCTCAACATCCAGGCGCTGACCTATCATTACCCGCTGCTTCACCTGCTCACCATCAGCCTCGTCTTCGGGTTCGGCGCGGGCATCGTCTCGCGCATCTCGATCCGGCCGGTGATCTGCGTCACCAGCCTGCTGCTCGCCACGGTTCCCACAGTGGTTGCGCTGATCGTCCACGCGCTCGTGCCGCATGCCGCGCCGCTCCACGCCCAGCTCTTCGCGATCGAGGCGGTGATGGTCGCGATGATCACTGGGCTCAGCCTGCACACCGTCGCGCATCTCTACCGCTCGACCGTCGCGCATCTCTCGGCCCAGCATGATCTCGCGCTGCTCGCCAAGCACGACGCGCTCACCGGCCTCGCCAACCGACTGCTGCTGCGCGAGCGCTTCCAGGAGGCGAGCGAGGCCGCGCTGCGCAGCGGCAACCGGCTTGCGATCCACTTCATCGACCTCGACGGCTTCAAGCCGGTCAATGACGGTTATGGCCACCCCGCGGGTGACGCGGTGCTCCAGGAAGTCGGCCGGCGGCTTCAGTCCGCGCTGCGGGCGGAGGACATCGTCGCGCGGCTCGGCGGCGACGAGTTCGTCATCCTCCAGGCCGATGTCGCGCATGAAGGCGAGGCCGAGATGCTCGCCCGGCGAATCCTGCGCCGGCTCGGCGCGCCCTATGAGCTCGAGGAGGCGACCGTCCATATTTCGGCGAGCCTCGGGATCGCGATGGCGCCGGACCTCGGCTTCGATCTCGAGCGCCTGCTCGCCTGCGCGGACGCGGCGCTGTACCGGTCCAAGCTCGGCGGCAAGGCCAGGCTCAGTTTCTGCACCAACGAGGACGCCGCCAGCGCCGAACTCGCCGCCTGAGTCACCCCAACGTAAGATGGCTGGTTCACGCCCCCTCGCGTCCGGGATTCACCACCGATGAATCCCGACAGCTTGAAAATCCGTCCAGCGGCCGGCAGGAATGATGACAGGATGACGGACGATACCTGCCGGCCCTTCTCAGCATTACTGTCATATTAATCTTTCGGCGCGGCCGCCGTGCTTTGCTTACCCAAAATGCAACCATAATGGAGCTATTGCTGCGACGAAACGAGCCTGTCGTGCGACGATTATTGATTTGGTTCGTCTTTAATCTGGCTTATGGTCAATTCACGAGTCGCAGAATCCGTTTCTGTTTCGTACCATATAAAACACCGGGTCCACGTTGGTTTTGAGGGTTGGCCTTGCATCAATAGTGATGCGAGATCGGGATACTTTGTCCTGATTTCCCAATCCCTCGTTCCAGCGAATGTCTTTTCGATTGTTCGACTTGGCAGGATGAGGTGAATCGCGATGAGCTTTGTTCCTTCTTTTCCTGGCGTCTATATTCGCGAGGTTCCCAGCGGCTCACGCAGCATCGCCGGCGCTTCTACATCGATCGCGGCGTTCGTCGGCAGCTTCGCGCGCGGACCCACGGACAGTCCGGTGCGACTATTCTCGCTCGCCGATTTCGAAACGCATTTCGGCGGCATCGCCGGCGACCATCCCGCGAGCTTCGCGGTGTCCCAGTTCTTCGTCAACGGCGGCGGCACGGCCTATGCCGTGCGCGTCGCCAACGGAGCCGATGCGGCTTCGGTGACGATGCAGGACTGGGCGGCGGCGGGCCCGGTGCTGCGCGCCACCGCCGGGCGGATGATCGGCGACCGCGCGGTCGCCAATCCCGGCGCCTGGGGCAATGCGCTGCGCATCGACATCGACTATCGCACCGCCGATCCCGCGACTCAGTTCAACCTGGTCGTCAGCGAAGTGCGGCTGCAGGACGGCATCGCCCAGGCTGTGCGCACCGAGGTGTTCCGAAACCTGACGATGACCCCGGGGCCCAACAACGCGATCGCGGTGGTCAATGCCGGCTCGGCGCTGATCACGCTCGATCGCGATGCCGGCTGGGGAACCGACCGGCCGGGGCCGACCGGCTTCTATTCGGACGATCTCGCCGCGGCGCCGCCCGACCTCACCCAGCTCACCGGCCAAGGCGAGATCGACATCGACTTCGGCACAGGCGCGCAAACCATCGCGGTGGACTATGGCGCCGGCTCGCCCGCGACGCTCGCCGCGGCGGCGGCGACCCTGCAGGACGCGATCCGCGCGGCGCAGCCGGCCAACCGGCTGTTCGCCCAGGCGACGGTCACGGTCGAGGGCGATCGGCTGCGCGTCGCACCCGGCCGCAACGCGCCGGACTATGCCCCCGGCGCGATCGTCACCGTCGCCGATACGACCGGAACCTTCGCGGCCACCCTGCTGCTCGATCCCGGCATCGGCAATGTCGAGCAATATTTCCCGGCCGCCGCGCCGGTCGGGCTGATCGACGCCGCCACCGAAGGCGACGACGGCAACGCGATCGACGCCCCGACGCTGTCGGGCAATCGCGGGCTGCGCACCAGCTTCTACGCGCTCGACAATATCGACGCGTTCAACATGCTGGCGATCCCGCAGGCGGCCGAGCTGGGCGACAACGCGCTCCAAGCGGGGGTGATGGCCCCGGCGCTCGCCTATGTGATCGAGAAGCGCGCGATGCTGTTCGTCGATCCGCCGCCCGGCACCGACACGCTCGAGGAGGCCGAGGCCTGGCTCGACGACATCGCCGGCGCCGGCCTGCGCTCGCCCAACTCGGTCGCCTACTATCCGCGGCTGCGCGTGTCCGACCCGACCGATGGCGGCCGCCTGCGCGAGGTCGCGCCATCGGGGACGATGGCCGGCGTGTGGGCGCGCACCGACGGCGAGAGCGGCGTGTGGAAGGCGCCCGCCGGCACCACGGCCTCCCTGCGCGGCGTGCCCGAGCTCACGCACGTGCTGAGCGATCCGCAGAACGGCGTGCTCAATCCGGTCGGGCTCAACGCGCTGCGCAGTTTCGACATCCCCGGCAACGTTGCCTGGGGCGCGCGCACGCTGATGGGCGCCGACCTGCTCGCATCGGACTGGAAGTACATCCCCGTCCGGCGGACCGCCTTGTTCATCGAGAGCTCGCTGTTCGATGGCCTGCAATGGGCGGTGTTCCAGCCCAATGCCGACCCGCTGTGGCTCGAGATCCGCGGCGCGGTGACCGCCTTCATGCAGCGGCTGTTCCGCCAGGGCGCGTTCAAGGGCACCTCCCCGCGCGACGCCTATATCGTGCGCTGTGGTCCGGACACCACCACCCAGGCCGATATCAATGCCGGAATCGTCAACGTGTTCGTCGGGTTCGCGCCGCTCCAGCCGGCCGAATTCGTCGTGGTGAGCCTGCAACTGCAGCTCCAGCAAGCAGCTTGAGGAGGGGTCGATGACGCAGCTCAACACTGCCGGGCAGCGGGTGATCCCCTATGCCGGCTACAAGTTCCGCATCAAGGAAGTCGGCGGCGATTACTTCTTCGCCGTGAACAAGGTCAGTGCGCTCAGCCGTACGGTCGAGGTGATGGAGTATCGCGAAGGCGGCGATCCATCGCTGACGCGCAAGTCGCCCGGCCAGGTCAAGTACGAGGCGATCACGCTCGAGCGCGGGGTCACGCACAATGCGCAATTCGAGCAATGGGCCAACAAGGTGTGGAACTACGGCTCGGCGCTCGGCGGCGAGGTCTCGCTCGGCGACTTCCGCAAGGATCTGCTGCTCGAAATCTACAACGAGGCCGGCCAGCTCGTGCTGGGCTACAACATCTATCGCGCCTGGGTGTCCGAATTCCGCGCCTTCCCCGAGCTGGATGCCTCGGCCTCGTCCTTCGCGGTCCAGACCATCAAGCTCGAGCATGAGGGCTGGGAGCGCGAATATTCGGTCAACCAGCCCGCGGAGCCGACCTTCACCGAGCCGGAGTAAGGGCGATGCGTGAAGCAGGTCCCGATTTCCTCACCCTCTGGGAGGAGGGCGCAGGCGAGCACCCGCTCGACCGGGCGCTCGGGCTGATCGCCGCGGTCGAAGGCACGCCGCGCGGCGAGGCGGCGGCGTTGCCGCTCGATCGCCGCGACCGGGCGCTCTACCGGATCGCGGCGCGGCTGTTCGGTGACCGCATCAACCTGATCGCGACCTGTCCGGAGTGCGACGGAGAGACCGAGCTGAGCTTCGCGGCGAGCGACGCGCTGGC
>NZ_JBCNMA010000036.1:0-25914 GCF_039595165.1 Sphingomonas sp. | reverse complement strand
ACGCGCTGGCGGTTCCACTCGCGCCCGAGCGGATCGCGCTGGCCGACGGCGCCTCGTGCCGCCTGCCGGATTCGCGCGATCTCGCCGCCGCGCTGCGAACGCCCGAGCCGGAGACCCTACTGCTCGCGGCGCTGCTCGGCACGGCGCCGGACCCGGTCCGCGCCGCCGAAGCCGAGGCCGCGCTGGCGCGCGCGGGCGGCCTCACCGACCTGACGCTCACGCATCATTGCGACGCCTGCGGCGCCGAGGGTGAGACGGCGTTCGACATCCTCGACTATCTCTGGCGCCGGATTTCCGCCGAGGCGCAGCGGCTGCTGCGCGACATCCATGTCATCGCCGGGGCCTATGGCTGGAGCAGCGAGGCCGTGCTCGCGCTCTCGCCCGGCCGCCGCGCGGCGCACATCGCGTTGATCGAAGGATGAGCGACGCGCCCGCCCCGCCCGGCCTCGCCGCCCGTCTCCTCGAACGCGCCGATGGCGGCGTGAGCACGCTGCGGCCGCGCATCGCGCAGACCTTCGCCGCCGAACAGGCGCGCGCGGCGCCGCTGATCGAGCGGACCGGGGAGGTCGTGGCGCCCCCTCCGCCCGCGTCGCTGCGCCCGGACGCGCCCGTCGGATCGCCGTCCGCGGCTGTGACTCAGACGGTCCCGTCGCCGACGCAGCGCCTGATGCCCCCGCACGTCCCGGCCGCCCCCAAGCTTGCGGCCCAGACAGGTCCGACCGCGATCGAGCCGCAACCCGCGACGGCCGCCGCGCCCCTCGCGCCCGCGGACGCGACTGCACCACCAGCGCCGGGCGCCGTGCCTGGTCCCGTTCCGGTTTCCTCCGGCAGCACGCGCCGTGCGCAATATCGACCGCGTCAGACAGACAGCCTCTCGGCCGCGGTGATGCAATTGCTGGCACCCGATCCCGCTGCTCCGTCAGCGACGCGCGAAGCCCCGCCGCCCCCGCGCACCGACACGCCGCTGCGCAACGACTGCCCCAGCCCGCCGACGGTCTCCGCCCCTGCGCCGGAACCCCCGCGCCGCGCATCCGAACCTGGCCTCACCATCCATATCGGCGAGATCGTCGTCGCCCCCGAGCCGCATCCCGCCCCTCGTCAAGCTGCACCTCGGCCCGCCTGGCAGCCGCCGCTGTCGCTCGCCGACTATCGCGCGACCCGCGCACGGGAGCGGCGATGAGCACCGCGCTCGCCATCGCCGGGGTCACGCAGCTGCTGCGCGACCTGCTCAACGACGGGCTGGTCGACAACGACGTCGCCGCGAACATCGGCACAAACGTGGTGGTGCATGCCCGCGCGCCCGATCTGCTCGATCCGGTCACCGACGAGAATTCGGTGCTCAACGTGTTCCTCTACAAGGTCGATCCGCAGCCCAACTGGACCAACGAGATCCTCGCGACACGCGGTCCCGACGGACGCCGCGTCGCCAACACCCCGCTCGCGCTCGACCTCTATTATCTGGTCAGCGCCGCCTCGGGCGAGGATCTCCATGCCGACATCCTGCTCGGCCATGCCATGCAGATCCTGCACGAGCATCCCGGATTGGACCGCGACGAGATCGTCGCCGGGCTCAACCCCTCGCCAGCGATCGCCGGCGGGCTGCCCCCGGTGCTCCAGGCGCTCGCGCAGACCGGGCTCGCCAGTCAGATCGAGCAGCTGACGATCGCGCCGATCTACCTCGGGCTCGAGGAGATGTCGAAGCTGTGGACCGCCTTCCAGACCTCCTACCGCAGCTCGATGGCGTACCGCGTCTCCTCGGTGATCATCGCGATCGAGGAACCCACGGTTCAGCCGCTGCCGGTGCTGACGATTGGTCCCGACAACACCGGCCCCGACGTCGCGCCCTCGCTCACCGCTGGCCCGCCGTTCCTGCGCGCGGTGACGCTGCCGCAGGGCCAGCCGAGCGCGCGGATCGGCGACACGATCGTGCTGTGGGGTCAGGGCCTCGACGGCGCCGATCAGCTGATCCGGTTCGAGAGCCCCGCGCTCGAGGATCCGATCGACTTGGCGCCCGATGCCGGCGGCGGCGCGCGGATGCGCAGCGTCACCATCCCCAACGCCCCGGCGGTATGGGCGGCCGGTCAGTTCACCGTGCGCTTTCTCGCCGCGCCGGGCCCCGGCGAGCCGCGGCGCGCCTCGAACAGCGTCGCGGTGCAGATCGCGCCTCGCCCGCAGCTCCCGCCGGTCAGCGTGACCCGGCCCGACGCCGATACCGTGCGGGTCACGCTCGGCATCCGCCCGCGCATCCGGCCCGGCCAGCAAGTCGAGCTGATCCTCGGCGGCACCGCCGCGCTCGCTCCGCCGCGCGGCGCCCCGCAGACTCAGGCGGTGTTCGACTTCCCCGCGCTGGCGGCCGGCAACTACCCGCTGCGGCTGCGCGTCGACGGGGTCGAGAGCTGGCTGGTCCAGCGCGAGCGGCCTCCGATCGGCCCCGACTTCGCGCCGCGCCCGCCCGCCTTCGATCCCGCACAAACGCTCATGGTGCCGGTATGACGCGCCCGACCGACATCCGCATCGACCGCCTCGTGCTCCCGGCAGGCGAGCGCCACCGCGCCGAGGCGTTCCGCGCCGCGCTCGAGCAGGGCATCGCCGCCCGGCTCGGCGGCACCTCCGAAGTGCCCGGGGGGCAGAACCCACTCGCGACGCGCACCGCGCAAGCGGTGGTGCGGCGCATCCAAGGAGGCGGTGAATGAACCCGGTCCAGCCGCATTTCCTCAAGGCCGGGATCGTCTGCTACGATCTCGCGGCCGGCCGTGCGGTGCGCACGCTCCCCATGCTGGTCAACCCGGCGACGCTGCGCCGCTCGTTCGAGATCAAGGAAAGCGCGGTCAGCTCGTACAGCACCGGACCGCTGCGGCTCACCGCCCCGGCGGTCGAGTCGATCGACGTCGAGATCAAGCTCGACGCCGCCGACGCGATCCTGCGCAGCCTCGACGGCGCGTCGCTCGCGGGCGCGGCCGGTGCCGCGGCCGCCGAGGGCGTGCGGCCGTGGATCGCGGCGCTGCAGATGCTCGTCACCCCCACCGCCGACGTCCTGCAGAGCAACGACGCGCTGCGCCAGTCGGGTGCGCTCGAGATCGTGCCGATGGAGCAGCCGCTCACGCTATTCGTGTGGGGCGCGGGCAACATCCTGCCCGTCAAGCTCACCGCGCTGTCGTTCAACGAGGATCTGTTCGATCCGCGGCTGGTGCCGGTCACCGCTACCGCCACGCTCGGCATGCGCGCGCTCAGCGTCGCCGATCTCGGCGTCACCACGCGCGGCGGCGCGCTGTTCATGGCCTATCTGCGCGGGATCGAGCGCCGCGCGGCGATGGTGCCCGACGGCGCCGCCGCCGAACTCGGTATCGCGGGGGCGCTATGAACGAGATCACCCGCCTGCTCGCCCCGCCGACCGCGGACAAGGCGCCCTTCCCGCCGGACAGCCGCTATCACGGGCTGCCGCTGCTGCGGATGGAGCTGCCCGACGGGCGCGAGGTCGCCTGTGTCGGCCGCCGCTTCCTCCCTTCGCTCGACAACTATGAGCGGATCGCAGTGCACGAGGTGCAGGGCGCCGACCGGCTCGACCTGCTCGCCGCGCAATATTTCGCCGATCCCGAGCAGGGCTGGCGACTGCCCGAGGCCAATGGCGTGCGCGATCCGCGCACCCTCCTGACCGAGGCGGGGTCGCGCATCGCGATCGCCGTCGCCTCGACGCTGACGACGGGAGGCTGAGCCGATGTCGGTCCGTCTCAAGCTGTTCATCGGCCCCGCGGTGCCGCTGCCCGCCCCGCCCGAGGTGCTCGACGCCTTGGTCTCTGCCTCGGTCACCAGCGCCTCGGCTGACGCGCCGGGCGTGTTCCAGCTGGTCTTCGAGCTCGACCAGCGTTCGCCACTCAACCTCTTGTTCCTGGTCAGCGGCGGTGCTTCGATCCCGCTCGTTCGCGTGGTGATCGCCGCGCAGGTCAACGGCCGCGAGACCGTGCTGATCGACGGGGTGAGCACCAACCACGCGCTGTCCGCAGGCGAATCCCCGGGCACCACGCGGCTCACCGTCACCGGTGAGGATCTGAGCCGCGTGCTCGACTATATCGAGCTGCCCGACCTGCGTTATCCGGCGATGCCCGATTTCGCGCGCGTGGCGCTGATCGTCGCCAAATACGCCTTTCTCGGGATCATCCCCAAGGTGATCCCCTCGATCCTGCTCGACGTGCCGTTGCCGACCGGCACCATTCCCCAGCAGCAGGGCACCGATCTCAAATACATCCAGAAGCTCGCCGACGATGTCGGCTACATCTTCATGATGCAGCCGGGCCCGGCGGTGGGGATGAGCTTCGCCTATTGGGGGCCGGACCTGCGCGTCGGCGAGGTCCAGCCGGCGCTGTCGTTCGACATGGATGCGCACCGCAACGTCGAATCCGCCACCGGCAGCGTCGATACGCAGAAGGCGAAGCTCCCGATCGTCGTGATCCAGAATCCGGAGACCAAGGTGCCGATCCCGATCCCGGCGGTGGCCAATCCCGTGCTCAATCCGCCGCTCGGGCTGGTCCCGCCGATCCCGCTGCAAGTCGAGCGGATCACCGGCTCGGCCAAGCACAACCCCGTGCAGGCGGCGCTGATCGGCATGGCCAAGGCGACGCGGTCGCAGGTCGGCTATTCGAAGGTCTCGGGCAAGGTCAATCCGCTGCGCTACGGCCGCCTGCTCGAACCGCACAAGCTGGTCGGGCTGCAGGGCGCCGGCCCCGCCTATGACGGCCTTCACTATGTCGAGAAGGTCACCACCAGCTTCTCCGAGGGCGATGTCTCGCAGGACTTCGAGCTGACCCGCAACGGCGTGCTCTCCACGGTTCCGAAGGTGGCGGCATGACCGGGCCCTATTACGGCAAATACCGCGGGACGGTGATCAACAACATCGATCCGTTGCAGATCGGGCGGCTGATGGTGACCGTGCCCGACGTCACCGGGCTCGCGCCCACCACCTGGTGCAACCCGTGCTTCCCGGTCGCGGGCATGCAGATGGGGATCTGGGCGGTGCCGGTGATCGGTTCCGGCGTCTATGTCGAGTTCGAGCAGGGCGATCCCGACTATCCGATCTGGACCGGCTGCTGGGTCGCCACCGCCGCGGAGAAGCCGCTGCTCGCCAACACCGCACCTCCGCCGACCCCGGCGATCACGCTCCAGACCCCGCTCAAAAACGGCATCGTCATCTCCGACGGGCTCGGCCCGATGGGGGTTGGCGGGATCGTCATCCAGAGCTCGACCGGGGCGATGATCGCGGTGAACGACGTCGGAATCACGATCACCAACGGCAAGGGCGCAACGATCACGATGGCGGGCCCCACCGTCGACATCAACCTCGGCGCGCTGACGGTGACGTGATGCCGGGACCGATGCTCCATGTCGGCGCGACCGTGCTCTGCGCCCATGCCGGCCAGGCGACGCCGACCGTGCCCAATCCGCGCGTGATGGTCTCCGCCCAGCCGACCGTGACTCAGCCGGGGCCGTGGATCGTTGCCGGCTGCACCCTGCCACCGCCCCCCGCTGCGAACGGCCCCTGCGTCACCGCGAGCTTCGCCACCGGCTCGGTTCGCGTCCTCTCGCTCGGCCAGCCCCTGCTGCTGATGGACAGCGTCTCGATCGCCGCGCCGACCGGCACGCCGCTGACCCCCACCGTCGTTCAGCCCCGGGTAATCGCGACATGACCGCGCCGCTCTACGCCGACTTTCCCTATCGCTTCGGCGCGGACGGGCTGACCGCGCGGACGACGCGCGCCGACCATGTCCGCGACCTGCTCGAGCAATTGCTGTTCACCCGTCCCGGAGAGCGGCTGACCCGGCCGCAGCTCGGCGTGGGGCTCGGTGACCTGCTGTTCGGGCCGCTCAACGAGGAGGTCGCCGCGACCGCGCAGATGCTGGTCGAGCTGGCGATCCAGCAGCATCTCTCGCGCGAGATTTCCGAAGCGCGGGTGGCGGTGCGGATCGACGGTTCGGCGCTGCTGATCGACATCGCCTATCGCATCGTCGCCACCGGCGAGGCGGGCGAGACCACGCTACGGGCGGAGGGCACGGCATGATCCGGCATTGCTGCGACCTGCGCCGCCGCGAGGCGACCCGCCAGAGCACGCTCAACGGGATCGACTTCCTGGAAGTGATCGACAACGCTGCGCCGGTCGAGGCGGACCGGCAGCGCTTCCTGCACGTGCACCTGCTCAAGGATCCCGCGCCCACGGTCTATGACGAGACCAATTTGGTCGTCGAAGGCCCCGGCGGCGAACTGCCGATCGTCGCGGTGCAGACCGGGCTCGCGCCGCAACTCAACGTCGTGGTGGTCGAACTCCTCGCGCCGGGCGACTTCGCAATCCACCGGCTGCGCTTCCGCCGCGGGTTGCTCGACGAGCGCCCGCCGGTCGAGCTCGATCCGCAGCTGGCGGCGATCGACTTCTCGTTCAAGGTCGAGTGCCCTTCGGACTTCGATTGCCTGCAGCCGTGCGGCTGCGCCGACCCGCCCCGGCCGCTGCCCGAGATCGACTATCTCGCGCGCGACACCGCGAGCTTCCGGCGGCTGATGATAGGCCGGCTCGCGACCGTCCAGCCCGACGCGCCGCCGCCGCACGTCGCCGACCTGCGCATGGCGCTGGTCGACGGGCTCGCGGTGATGGCCGACCAAATCGCCCAGCTCCAGGACGCGGCGCATACCGACGCGTGGCTGGCGCATGTCCGCAGCCGCGTATCGGCGCGGCGGCTGGGGCTGGCGGTCGATTATGCGCTCGACGAAGGGCGCAATGCGCGCTGTTTCGTCCATCTCGCGGTCGACGCCGACCTGCTCCCGGTCGGGCCGGACTTCGCGCCGGTGATCCCGGCCGGCACCGCCTTCGCGTCGCGGATCGGCGACGAGGGCGCGGTGCTGTCGGGCGCGGCCGCGCTCGACCGCGCCGACGTGGTGTTCGAGGCGCTGATGCCGCTCGCCGAGCTGCGCGCGGCGCACACCGAGATGGCGTTCCACAGCTGGTCGGATCAGGCCTGCTGCCTGCGGGCGGGCGCGACCTCGGCCACGCTCGCCGGGCATTTCCCCGATCTGGCACCGGGCCACTTCCTTGCCTTCGAGGAAGTGCTGGGCCCGCGCACCGGCAACCCCGCCGACCGCGACCGCGCGAACCGGCCGGTCGTGCGGCTGGATGAAGTCAGCGCGTTCGACGGCGGTGCGCCGCGCACCGATCCCGTCACCGGCGCGCAGGTCACCGAAATCCGCTGGGTCCGCGAGGACGCGCTGGTGCGCCCGCTGTGCCTGTCGGCCGAGACCGACGCCGCTTATGGCCGGGTCTATCTGCCGCGCGTGTCGGTGGCGCGCGGCAACATCGTGCTGGCCGACCATGGCCGCACGATCAGCGACGAACCGCTCGGCAGCGTGCCCGAACCGGTACGCGCCTGGGCGCCGGGACGCGGACCGCTTGAGTTGGCCGATGCCGGCGCGCGGCCGCGCAACTGCACCGAGACGATCTGCGACCGCCCCGAGGCCGAGGCGATCATCCCGCGGTTCGCGCCAGTCCTCGCCGCCGCCCCGCTCACTTTCGCCGCGCCGCTCGATCCGCTCGCCGGCGCCGTCGCGCTGCTCGCTGCGCCCGGCCTGCCGCAGCCCTCGATCGACCTGGTCGGCACGCTCGACGGCGGCGCGCGCGACTATTTCGCGCAGCGCAACCTGCTCGGCAGCGGCCCCGACACGCCCGACTTCGTCCCCGAGGTCGAGGCCGATGGCCGCGCGACGCTGCGCTTCGGCGACGACGTCAACGGCCTCCGCCCCAATGCCCGCACCGCATTCGTCGCGACCTATCGCGTCGGGCTGGGCCCCCTCGGCAATATCGGCGAGGACCGGCTGGTCCACATGCTCGGCCCGGCCGGGATCACCGAGGTGCGCAACATGACCGCGGCGGTCGGCGGCCGCGCGCCCGAGAGCGTCGCGGCGATGCGCCGCCGCGCGCCCTTCGCCTATCGTCGCCAGGACCGCGCGGTGACTCGCGACGACCATGACGTGATCGCCGCGCGCTTCCGCCCGCCCGAGGGGCCGCTGCAGGGGAGCGTGACCGATATCATGCACACCGGCTCGTGGCACACGGTCAAGATCACCGCCGACCGCACCGGCGGCCTCGCGGTCGACCCCGAGTTCCGCGACGCGCTGCGCGCCTTCGTCGAGCCCTATCGCATGGCCGGTCGCGACCTCGAGGTCGACCAGCCGATCGCGGTCCCGCTCGAGATCGACCTGCAGGTGTGCGTGTCCGAGCGCTACCAGCGCGGCCAGGTCAAGGCGGCTTTGCTCGAGGTGTTCTCGAACCGCGTCCTGCCCGACGGCACGCTCGGCGCGTTCCACCCCGACCGGATGCGCTTCGGCGCGACCGTCCATCTCTCGCCGCTGATCGCGCTGGCGCAGGGCGTCGCCGGGGTGGTCGAGGTCAAGGCCTCGCTGTTCCGCCGCTTCAACGATCCCGACAGCAGCGGGCTCGCCGCGTCGAAGCTGCTGTTCGGCAGGCGCGAGATCGCGCGGCTCGACAATGATCCCAGCCACCCGGACCGCGGCGTGCTGCGGCTCGCCATGCGGGGAGGACGCTGATGGCCGGCCCGGACATCTGCGGCTGCTGCGGCGGCCTCGCGGTCACCGCCCCGAGCGCCAGCTTCGCCCGCACCGGCCTCGACCAGGTCCCGCTGCGCGCCGGCGGCTATTGGAGCTATCGCGACTCGCTGATCGCGCGATTGACGACGTCCGAATACGGCCCCCTCGCCGACCTCAAGTCGCGCGACTCCACAGTGGACTTCTCGATCGCCCTGATCGACGCCTGGTCCACCACCGGCGAGGTGCTCAGCTTCTACGCCGAGCGGCTGGCGAACGAGACGCTGCTGCCGACCGCGCAGGAACGGCTGTCGCTGCACATGCTCGCCGAACTGGTCGGCTACCGCCCGAGCCCGGGGGTGGCGGCCTCGGCCAAGCTCGCCTTCACCATGGCCGAAGCGCCCGGCGCCCCGCGTGCGGTCACCCTGCCCTCGGGCATCAAGGTCCAGTCGACGCCCGGGCCGGACGAGAAACCGGCGCTGTTCGAGACCGGCGCCGCGATCCCCGCGCGCCCGGCCTGGAACGCGATGCGGCCCCAGCTGGCGGCCATGCAGCCGCTGCTCGCTACCACCAACCAGCTCTATCTCGGCGGTACGCAGACCGGGCTCAAGCCGGGCGATGCGTTGTTCTTCAGCGCCGACAACGGCACGCCGGTGTTCGCGCGGATCACCGCTGTCACCCCGCTCCCCGCCAACCCGGCCGAGGATCCCGATCGCCCGGACCTGACCGTGGTCCAGCTCGTGCCGCTGGCGACGACCCCGGTGGAGATGGGCATCGCCGGCCCGCCGGGCTTCTTCCTGCCCAACTATCCGCCCGCGCTCGCCGAGGTGCTTGGCGACACGCTCGACGCGGGCGAGTTGACCGAGTTGCTCGCGGCCAAGGGGGTCGGCGAGGAGGCGCTGTTCGATCCGCTCGCCGCCGCCGATCCGCCGGTCAAGCGCGTGCTAGCCTTCCGCGCCAGCGCCGGTACCTTCGGCAAGACCGCGCCTGGGCTGGACACGCTGCCCACCGCGCTGACCGGCACGATCCCGGTCTACGGCACCGACAGCAACGGCAACGTCGTGATCACCAGCACCGTCAACGGACCTTATTTCGGCCGGACCGAGGCGAGCTGGGCCGATAGCGGCACGCTCGAACAGCTCGACACGAGCGAGAATTACGTCTTCCTCGACCGCGTCGTCGAGGGCGTCGGTGCGGGCAGCGCGGTGGCGCTGGTCGATGGCGACGTGTGGGGCCTCTATATGGCGCAAGCGGTGACCGAGATCGCCGTCTCCGACTTCGCGATCACCGGCAAGTGCACGCGGATCAAGCTGCACGACGACACCGGCTTCAGCAGCCTCAGCATCCGCGGCACGACCGCTTGGGCGGTCAGCGGCTGGCTCGACCTTCCGCCCGCGCCGATGTTCGCCAAGCTGCCCGCCGGGACGACCGCGATCGCCCTCGACGGATTCCGCCCGGGGCTTCAGCCGGGCCAGCTGCTCGCGCTCACCGGCCTGCTCGCCGACGGCATCGACTCGCCGGTCGCCGAGCATGCGATGATCGCCGCGGTCGCGCATCTGATGTCGCCGGGCGCGCGGACCACGATCACCCTCGCCGCCGGCCTGAAGCACGACTTCGACCGCCGCGCGCTGCGCATCAACGCCAATGTCGCACCGGCGACGCATGGCGAGACGCGCTTCGAGATCCTGGGCAGTGGCGGCAGCCGCGCCGCCTATCCCAGCTTCACTGCGAAGCAGGCGCCGCTGACCTTCGTCAGCGCCGACGTCCCGGGCGGCGGACGGCCCGAGCTGACGCTGCGGATCAACGGCATCGCCTGGCACGAGGCGCCCGACCTGCTCGACGCGGGGCCGGCCGACCGCATCTATACCCTCGCGCTCGACGAGACCGGCAAGCCGCGGATCGGGTTCGGCGACGGCCTGCAGGGCGCACTGCCACCGCCGGGCCAAGACAATATCACGCTCGACTATCGCATCGGTCTCGGCCTGGGCGGGCGAGTCAAGGCCGGGCAGCTGGACACGCTGCTGTCGCGCCCGCTCGGGCTCGAAGGGGTGCGCAACCCGCTGCCGAGCGAGGGCGGCGCCGACCCGGTCGGCGTGGAAGCCTTGCGCGGTGAGCTGCCGCTCTATTGCCGCACGATGGACCGGGTGGTGTCGCTCAGCGACTTCGCCGATTACGCGCTGACCTATAGCGGCATCGCCAAGGCGCGCGCCGAGCGCGTCAAGATCCCCGGCCTCCCCGCCCCCGGCGTCGCGCTCACCGTAGCCGGCGAGCTTGGCGCCCCGGTTCCGGCGAGCGGCGAGCTCCACCAGAAGCTGCGCAAGGCGCTGACGGGCAGCGGCATTCCCTTCGCGCGGTTCGCGCTGCGCGATTTCCGGCTCACCTATTTCCGCCTCGCCGCCAAGCTCGTGCCGCATCCCGACTATGTCGCCGCCGACGTTGTCGCCGCCGCCGAGAAGGCGCTGCGCAAGGCGTTCGGGTTCGACACGCGCGACTTCGCCCAGACGGTCTATGATTCGCAGGTCGTCACGGTGCTGCAGGAGGTCCCCGGCGTGATCGCGGTGATGCTCGACCGGCTCTACACCGGTGCGCTCCCGCAACGCCAAGCGATGCTCCCGGCGGCGAGCGCCACCGCCACGCTCGGGGCCGAGCTGCTGCTGCTCCACCCCGGCCCCCTCGACTGGCTGGAGGTGGCGACATGAACGCGAACCTGCCGATGGGCGACTGGCTCTACGATACGCTGCCCGAGGTTTACCGGCAGCGCGACGCCGAGCAGGGCTATCCGCTGCGCGCCTATCTCGCCGTGCTCGGCGAACAGGGCGACGCGCTGTGGGACGAGGCGCAGCGCCTCTATGACAACCAGTTCCTCGAGACGTGCGAGCCGTGGCTGGTGCCCTATCTCGCGGCGCTGTTCGGCTATCGCCCGGTGCACGAGATCGGCCCGATCAGCCAGCGCGCGCTCGCGGCGCAATGGATCGCGCTGGTCCGTTCGAAGGGCACCGCCGCGACGCTCGAGGAGGTCGCGCGCGGCGCCACCGGCTGGCCGACGCGGGTGGTCGAGTTCTTCCAGCTGCTTGCGCACCCGCAATACGCCAACCACCCCCGCCCGCAGGTCCATGGCGCGCTCGACCTCCGTAACACCCAGCGGCTCGAGGATCTCGGCACCGCCTTCGACAGCGCGCATTACAGCGTCGATGCCGGCCGCATCGTGCGCCGCGAGGGGCTGCACAACATCGCCAATATCGGGCTCTATCTGTGGCGGCTGCGGCCCGGCCCGTGGCCGCGGCACCGCGCGCTAGGGATGGGCATGCGGCGCTATGCCTGCCACCCGCTGGGCCTCGACACGCAGTGTTTCAACCTGCCGCTGACCGAGGCCGACCGCCGCTCGCTGGCGGGACCGCAGCATCTGCCCATCCCGTTGTCGCGTCGCCGCCTGCATGAGGATCTCGCCGACTATCACCCGCGCGCCTTCCGCATCTGGATCGACGGGATCGAGGTGGATCCGGCGGCCTTGTGCATCTGCAACCTCTCCGACCAGGGTGCCGGCTGGGCGCACATGCCCGATGATGTGGTCGCCTTCGATCCGGTGCTCGGCCGGATCGCCACGCCCGCCTCACAGGCCGCGCCGAACCGGGTCGAGATTCTGTTCCACGACGCCTTTCCCGGCGACGTCGGCGGTGGCGCCTATGAGCGCGCGGCGACCTTCGCCGGAGCGCTGGCGCCGCTGGTGCCGGTCAATCTCGGCGGCAATCTCCAGACGGCGATCGACTCGGCGCAGACCGGCGGCGTGGTCGAGCTGCGCGACAGCGAGCGCTTCGACGGCGCCTTCACGATCGATGCCGCCGCCGACGAACGGATCGAGCTGCGCGCCGCCAATGGCGAGCGGCCGGTGCTCGGCCTGACCGCCGACTGCGCGATCACCGGTGCGGCCGAGAGCGAGGTGACGCTCAACGGCCTCATGGTCGCTGGCGGAGCGCTGGTCGTGCCCGACAACGGCACCAACGCGCTGCGCCGCCTGACCCTGCGCCACATGACCCTCCTGCCGGGCATCGCCGCCGATGCCGACGGCACGCCGCAGCAGCCCCAGGTGCCCTCGCTGGTGATCGAGGCGCCGGGCGTGCTGGTCGAGATCGAACGCTCAGTGCTGGGCGGCATCCGCGCGCATCCCTCGACGGTGCTCGTGATCCGCGACAGCGCGATCGACGCCACCGAGCGCCATCACGTCGCCTTCGCCGCGCTCGACGGGGTTGCCGCCGCGGGACTGGTGACGATCGAGGATTCGACCGTGATCGGAAAGGTTCACGCGCGGGTCTTCACATTGATCTCGAACTCGATCCTCGACGGCACGCTCGACCCTTCGGGGGACATCTGGCCGCTCGCGATCCATGCCGAGGACACGCAGCAGGGTTGCGCGCGGTTCAGCTGGATCCCCTCGGGTTCGCGCGTGCCGCGACGCTATCGCTGCCAGCCGAGCCTGGCGCTGGGCGAGGCGCTGCGCGCGGCCAAGGAAGCCAGTCCGGCGCTCTCCCCACTCGCCATCGCGACGATCGAGCGGCGGATCGTGACCCCGCTCAAGCCGGGCTACACGGCGCGCCGCTACGGCCGCCCGGGCTATCTCCAGCTGCTCACCGCCACGCCGCTCGCGATCCGCACCGGGGCCGACGACGAGAGCGAGATGGGCCTGTGGAGCCACATCCACCAGCCGCACCGAAAGAGCAACTTCGCGGTGCGGACCGAGGAGTTCCTGCCCAGCGGGCTGGAGGCAAGCCATGTCTATGCAACCTGAGCGGCGCACGGCGCCGCCGACGGGAAGGATGGGAAGATGACCGTCGATATCAGCCGCAAGAGCTTCGATCCGCGGCGTCACACCGCGTGGACGACCACGATGCAGGGCCGCGTCGCCACCGATGCGCCCGGCAACGAGAACCAGGCGCAGCGCGACCGTCGCGTCCGCGCCCTGATGACCGACCTCGCCGGCCGTTGCGGCTATCCGGAAATCCTGCCGGACAGCTTCGCGATCGGGATCGCCGGCGGCGCGCTGACGATCGCGCCGGGGCGCTATTATGTCGACGGGCACCTCGCCGACAATTTCGGCGCCGGGGACGCCCTGTTCGATCCGGTGCTGTCGGAGGAGCGCGGTGCCGACCCGGTCGCGTTTGCCGACCAGCCCTATGGCACCGGCGGCGCGGGCGCGCCCGCCGACGGGCTGCACATCGCCTATGTCGACGTCTGGCAGCGCGACGTCACCTTCCTCGAGGACCTCTCGATCCTCGACCCCGCGATCGCCACCGATACCTTCGCGCGGCGTCAGACGGTGTGGCAGGTGCGTACCTTCGGTCCGGTCGACCCGGATACGACCTGCAGCAGCGATCCGGACGGGTGGGACGTCTTCATCAGCCCGTCGCGCGCGCGGCTGACCACCCGCGCCAACCCGGCCAATGCGGTCACCGATCCGTGCCTGCTGCCGCCCGGCGCGCTGTATCGCGGGATCGACAACCGTACCTATCTGGTGGCGATCCACGGCTTCGACGCTGCGGGCGCGCCGCTGGTCAAATTCTCGCGCACCAACGGCAGCGTCGCCACCGCGATCCTCGCCCAGCCGCAAGGCGACGTGCTCGAGGTCGCGCAGGTCGCCAAGGACGATTTCCTGCGCTTCAACGCCGGGGACTGGGTCGAGATCACCGACGAGGTCCGACTGCTCGCGGGCCAGTCGGGGACGATGGCGCGCGTGCTCAGCGTCGACGATCCCTCGAACACGGTCACGTTGGAGGACCCGCTGCCCGCCGGCGCGCTGCTGCTCGACGGCGGCGGGCCCGACGCCGACCGGAGCGTGCACCCGGTGCTGCGCCGCTGGGACCAGGCCGGCGAGATCCGCGACGAGAACGGGACGGTCCTGGCCGATCTCGACGCACCCGGCGCGACCGGGCTGATCCCCGTGCCGACCGACGGCACCTTCGTCTCGCTCGAGGACGGGGTCGAGGCGGCGTTCACGCTCGCTGCCGGGCTCGGCGACGCGCACGTCAACGACAATTGGAGCTTCATCGCGCGCTATGCCGACAGCTCGGTCGAGGAACTCGCGGCCGCCCCGCCACAGGACTATCACCATCATTATTGCCGGCTGGCGCTGGTCGAGGCCGCGGGCGGGGTGTTCACCGAGGTGGTCGAGGATTGCCGCGACCCGCTCGACGGCGATTGCGACTGCTGCTGCACGGTGACGGTCGAGATCGGCGATTCGATCCAGGCGGCGATCGACAGCCTGCCGGTCGAGACCGGCGGCTGCGTGTGCCTCGTCGTCGGCGAGCACCAGGTCGACGGCGAGCTCTCGCTCACGACGTCCAACGTGATCCTGGTCGGCGAGAGCCGTGGGGCGATCGTCCGCCGCATGGGCGAGGGCGCGGTGCTGCGCGTGGACGATGCGCGCAACATCGACATCGACATGATCCACTTCCGCCACGAAGACGGTGGCGACAGCGGCGGGATATTGGAGATCGTCGACTGCGACAGCGTCAACGTCGCCTGCTGCGCTTTCTCGGCGAGCGGGGGCAGCAGTTCGACCGGCATCGCAGTCTCCGGCTCCGATGACGTGACCATCCGGGATTGCGACTTCACGACACTTGCCAACGGCGTCATCACGGTCGGCGAGAGCGGGCCGCTTGTCGTCGCCGACAACGTCTTCGACCTGCGCGGCGAGGAACTGGTCGGTCTGGTCGCGGTGATGGCGCTCAAGTCCACCGCGCGCCTCAACGTCACCGGCAACAACATCACCGGTGTGCTCAACGGCATCGTGATCAACGATGATCTGGGCTCCGATACGCGGCATTCCCTCGCAGCGGGGTCGCTGATCGCCGACAACGTCATCCGCCTCGCCTTCTCCGAGCAGCAAGGCACCGATCAGCCGCTACGCGCCATCGACACCGCGTCCGACGAATGCACGGTGCGGGGCAATCACGTCAGCCTGGAAGGACGGACGAGCTTCGGCATTTTCGTCTCCGGCAACGATCTCGTGGTGGTCGAGAACCAGATCGAGGTCGATGCCGACGAACAGGGCGGCGCCTCGGCCGGGATCGTGGTCGGCGCGACCGACGACGACGCCTCGCACCTGACCGACGGCGTCACCGTGGCGCACAATTCGGTCCGCGGCACGACGATCGGCATCGTGATCGGCCATGCCAGCGCGGTGACCGTCACCGACAACCGGCTACGTGCGGGCGAGGAGCCGTTCTTCATGGCGCTGACGCTGAACGACACCGTGTCCGCCACGGTGCACGATAATCTGTTCGATCGGGCGGCGATCGGCATCTTCGGAAGCGACGGTCGCTACACGCAGGTGTCGGACAATGGCTTCGCGCCGGGCGGCCTCGCGATCGCGCTGACGCAGGACTTCGCCGCGACCATCGAAGGCAACGTGATCGACCAGTCGCGCAGCTTCGGCATCGCGCTGCTGCAGGCGAGCGGGCGCACCGCGGTGACCGGCAACCGGCTGCGCAACTGCGGCTATGACGGCGGCTTCGCCGGCGGGATCGGCGCGATCTACGTGCTCGGCGAGCTCGCGATCTGCGGGAACGAGGTCGTCGATACCGGCGTCGGCCCCGACGGCAAGCCCAACAATGTCGCGATCGCCGGGATCGCCGGCGCGCTCGTGCTCGAGGCGCTGGTCAGCGAGAACCTCGTCACCACCACGCTGCCCGAGGCCCGGCCCGACGGGCTCGAGGACCGCGCGCTTGCGCTGCTCGGGCTGTTCGAATTCTCGACAGGTCAGAACGAGCTGACGGTTGGCTACCCCTGCACGATCGTGAACAACAAGTTCTATGGCAAGGGCTTGTCCGCGCTCGTCCAGCTCACCCAGCTCCAGTCTACCGACACGTTCCGCCTGCGCTTCGAGCGGGTGTTCTTCACCGGCAATTATTGCAACCATTGGGGTGCACGCACGCCCCGGAGCGCGACGGTGGCGCTCCTGGGTACTGCCGGTGTGGTGATGGGCAACCAAGTCAAGGGAATGCCACGCAGCCTGCCCTCCATCGACCTCAACGGCATGGCCGGGACCGTGATCGGCAATATCACCGCCGGCGAGATCGTCAACGACCCCAACTTCCCGGCCCCCGAGGCCCAGTTCAACCGCCGGCTGTGAGCCGGCGCCGCGCACAGGAGACCGTGATGAAATTCACCGAACTCGTCGCCAGCCGGATGAAGGCGATCGACGCGCTCGAGAAGCGCATGTCCGCTAAGCCCACGCGCGAGCTCGCCGACCAGCTCGGCAGGGCCACCGCAGCGGCCCAGGTCGAGCGGATCGAACTGCGCATCAAGCGGCTTGACCGTCACAAGGCCGCCACGCTCGCCCGGATCGACGCGGCGCTCGCCAACGAGAAGCAAGCGTTGGCCGCCGCGCAGAAGCGCGCCAAGGAGCCTCCCGGCGAGGTGTCCAAGGGCGGAAGCGACGTGGCATCACCGAAGCCCGCAAAGGCGACGAAGACGAGCGCCGCCAAGGCGACGCGGTCCAAGTCAGCCAAGTCCTGAGCGATGAGCGAGGCCGGTACGATCACGCTGCCAATCGCGCGGCCGGTCGGCGACGGTGACCGGATCGCGCGCGCCGCGGACCTGCTGCGCGCGCATATCGCCTTCGAACCGCAGCCGGCGATCACGCCGGTCGATCTCGACCGGTTGCTCGGCACGGCGGGAGCGGCGCCATGGTCGGCGCTCGACCGTCTGTCGCGCGTGTTCGAGCTCGACCGGTTCGAGACCGCGCTGCTGCTGACGCTTGCCGCGGTCTCGCTCGATCCCGCGCTCGCCGCGACTTGCGCGGCGCTGCAGGGACAGGAACGCAGCGGCGCGGTCTCATTCGCGCTGGCGGGACGGCTGCTGCCCGAGGCGCGCCTCGCCGCCCTGCGCCCCGATGCGCCGCTACGCCTGTGGGGGCTGATCGTGTCGGCCGGCCCGGTCGAGGCGGCGAGCGTGACCCCCTTCCGGATCGACGAGCGCGTCCTGTTCCATCTCGCCGGTGCCGAGATTGCATCCGAATATCTGGCGCCGCTCCGCGCCGACGGCTGGCTGGCGCCAAGTCAGCAGGCTTGCGCCGAACAGATCGCTGCCCTGCTCGATCTCGACGACCCGGCGGGCGGCCCCGTGATACAGCTATGCGCCGAGGATGGCGGCACTCTGCGCATGCTGGCCGCGGCTGCGGGTGAGCGGCTTGGGCTGCTGGTGCTCTCCTTGGCGGCCGCGACGCTGCCCGTGGCGCGCACCGAGCTCGCCGACCTGGCCCGCGCGTGCAGCCGCGATCTCGCGCTGAGCGAAGCGATGTTGCTGCTCGACGCAAGCGGCGCTGCCTCCGATGTGGCGGGAACGGCCGCGCAGTTCGCGGCGCTGGTGGAGGCGCCGGTGCTGATCGCCACGGCAACTCCGCTCGCCATCTCCCGCCGACCCGCGTTGCGGCTGGATATTTCGCCTCCGACGCTGGCCGAGCGGCGGACGCACTGGCGCGAGCTTGCGCCGCGGCTTGCCGCGACCGAGATCGATTTGCTGGCACGCACCTTCCTGCTCGACGGCGCGGACCGCGTCGCCGCGGCACGGCTGGCCGGCACCGGCGCGGATCGCGCTGCGCTGTGGCGCGCATGCCGAATGCAGGCACGCGACCGGCTTGAGGGCCTGGCCGAACGCATCGTCTCCCCGGTCGGCTGGGAGGACCTGGTCCTGCCGGACGCTCAGCACGAGCTGCTGCGCGACATCGTCGACCATGTGGCCTTCGCCGGGCGCGTGTTCGAGGACTGGGGTTTCGATGCTCGCCTCGGCCGCGGCGCAGGGGTCGCGGCGCTGTTCGCGGGGGCCTCGGGCACGGGGAAGACACTCGCCGCCGAGGTCCTCGCCAACGCGCTGGAACGCGATCTCTACCGCATCGACTTGAGCCAGGTGGTGAGCAAGTATATCGGCGAGACCGAGAAGAACCTCTCGCGCATCTTCGCCGCGGCCGAGGGCGGGGGCGCGATCCTGCTGTTCGACGAGGCCGACGCGCTGTTCGGCAAGCGCAGCGAGGTGCAGGACAGCCACGACCGCTACGCGAACATCGAGGTCAGCTACCTCCTGCAACGGATGGAGACCTATGCGGGGCTCTCGATCCTCACCACCAACCTCAAGGACGCGCTCGACAAGGCGTTCCTCCGCCGGCTGCGTTTCATCGTCCAGTTCGCCTATCCCAATGCCGAGCAGCGCGGCCGCATTTGGGAGCGCGTCTTCCCGCCCGAGCTGCCGCGCGAGGGGATCGATTATGCACGGCTCGCCCAGTACGACCTGACCGGCGGCGCGATCCGCAATGTCGCGCTCGCCGCAGCCTTCCTCGCCGCGCGGTCGGGAGGCCCGCTGACCATGGCGCATTGCGCCGCGGCCGCCGCGCGCGAGTATCGCAAGCTCGAAAAGCCGCTCGGCGCGCGCGAACTCGGACGAGGGCGCTGATGGGCGCGCCGGCCGCCGCCGTCCAGGCGCGCGCGGGCCCGGCGCAACAGTCCGCCTCGCCCGCGCAGGCGCAGGCCACCACGCCCGAGATCGAGCCCGAGCGGAGGCGCAGCCGGACCCAGTGGCTCAGCTTCCTGGGCGGACAAGGCATCCGGCCTGCGCTGGCGGTCGGTGGCGCCGACACGCCGGATGAGCGAGCGGCCGATCGCCTGGCCGAGGCCGTGCTGCAGGTCCAGCGCTCGAACGGCCTTGCCGGTGCGAGCTGCCCCGAATGCGCCACCAAGCTCGCCGCGGGCCGGCCGGAGGATGAGACTTGCCCGACTTGCTCGGTGCGTCCGGCACCCACGGTGCGCCGGATGCCGCTCGCGCGGGCGGGCGGCGCATCCCGCGCCGGCGCGGCGGCGCCGCCCAGCGTGCACCGCACGCTCGCGCGCCGCGGCACACCGCTTTCGCCGTCGACGCGCGCCTATTTCGAACCGCGCTTCGGCGCCGTGCTCGATCATGTCCGGGTCCATACCGACGCGGTCGCTGCCCAGTCGGCGGCCGAGGTCGGCGCCAAGGCCTATGCCGTGGGCAGCGATCTCGTCTTCGCCGAAGGCCGCTACGCGCCCGGCACCGCTCGAGGCAAACGGCTGCTTGCGCATGAGCTCGCGCATGTCGTGCTGGAGGGCGATGCCGGCCTGCTCCGCCGCGATCCCGACGAGGAAGTGCCGCTCACCCGCGCGCAGGAGATCGCCCAGTCGCGAACCAGTCCCGGAATGATCTCGGGACAGGCGCGGCCGATGACGATCAGCCTCTGGAATTTCGGCATCGACCACGCGACGCTCAAGCTCGAGCACCGCGCGGTGCTGCAGGAACTCGGCCATCTCATCCACGCTCACGGCACCCGCACACTGAGCTTCCGCGCGATCGGCTTCACCGACGAGACCGGGCCCGAAGAGCATAATCTCGACCTCTCGCGTCGCCGGGCGCAGGCGGTATCGGCGGTCCTCACGCCACTCGCCGGCCGCGTGCGGATCATGGCGGTCGGCGAAGCCAATCCCGCCGCCGACAACGCGACCGTCGACGGCCGATCGCGCAATCGCCGGGTCGATCTGCGCCTGTCGCTGCCTCCGCCGCCGATCCCGAATCCGACGCCGGAACCCGATCCGGATCCGGACCCCGATCCCGAGCCGGATCCCGATCCCATGCCCGACCACGATCCGGATCCCGACCCCGACCCGGATCCGCCGGACGAGCCGGAACGGCCACCCCCCGACGACCCTTCCTTCTGCCAGGAGCATCCGATCCTCTGCGGCTTGCCGATCTTGCCGGGTCTGCCCCTCCTTTCGCCGCTGATCTGCATCATCGCGCCCGAGCTGTGCCTCGGCGCGGTCTGCCTGGCCTTGCCCGAGCTCTGCACGATCCCGGTCATCCCGGACCCGCCGGGCGGCCCGCCGAAGCCCCCCGATCGCCCGGAACGCCCGCGGCCCGAAGAGGCGGGCGGTCCACGCGTCCGCTTCGTCCCGGACGTCGCCGCCGGCAACTCGCCGTCGGGGATGCCCGACCGGATCGGCCTGCGCGATCCCGTGCGGGTGACGGCGGTGGTCGAGAATCCGCCGCCGGTCACGCAGCCGATCACGATCTCGGTCAGCGCGCCGCACAACGCTGCTGGCGACGCGACCATCGACGGCGCCACCACCGCCAGCATCACCGGCACCACGATGCTGTCGATCCTCGGCTCACGGATGACCGAGGCCGGGATCGGTCCCCAGCTGCAGCTCGGCGCGGTCTGGCAATCGGATCTGGTCGGGTGGAGCAACCATTTCGCCGTATCCACGATCGCGGAAAACTGGTCGGTGGCGCTCCATTCGACCGACGTCACCCAATATGGCTGTGCCTTCTATGCCGAGATGGCATGGGAATCGGACAGCGGAAGGCACAGCCATCTCGACGAATGCCACTATGTCGAAGCGGTCGCGGTCGATGTCGAACGCGGCGGGCTGCAGGGGATGGGTGTCGGCGGCGTCAATGATCCCGCGGAACCCAATCCGGCCATCATCGGATCGGTGCTGGATCATCACGGCACGCCATATCGCTGGATCAGGCGCCCCGGCTATGCGCGGGTCAAGCAGCTGTTCCGCATCTATGATGCGCGCGCCGGATCGGGCTGGGTCGCTTCGCCCGCATCGGGCTTTATCATCGAACGGATCGTCGAGCGCGACACGCGCAATCCCCGTTGCTGGCAACTCACGGTCAAGAAGTCCGGCGCGGCGGTCACCGCCTACGGCCTGTCGGCAAGCGCGGGCGACGGCGCGGTCGAGCATACCTTCCACGGCATCAACTGCGCATCGCCGCCACGGCCGCCCGACCCGCCGCCCGAACCCGAGCCCGAGCCTGAACCGGAACCCATACCCGAACCGGAGCCCGAACCCGAACCTGAGACCGAGCCCGAATGCGACCGCGCCGAGCTGTCGCGGCGCGTGGATGCCTGTATCGAAGAAGCCAGACAAGGCGCGATCGCGTGCACGCTCGAGGCCGTGATCCCGCCGCTGGGCGGATGGGGCGGCGTGGGGTCGGGCATCCGCTACTACCAGTGCCTCGACGATGTGCGCGAGCGTCTGCTCGAATGCGATCAGGAAGCGAAGCGCGACACCAACTGTCCCGACCAACGGCTTGCGCAGACCGACGATGACGAGGGGGGCGAAGGCCCCGCGCGGGCATGACGCACGATGTGCAACCCGGCGTCGTCGTTTCGGACGGGCTGCTGCTCGCGCTTCTCCCGCCTCTCGGCGGGCGCGGGTGCCAGGCTTGGCTCAAATGGGCGGGCCCGGGACCGCTGGCGATCGGGGAATCGCGCCTTTCCGCGCCGGACGGCGCCGCGGGCGAAGAATTGGACGGCGCGTTCGCTCTCGCGCGCGGCGTGCAGATCGACTCGCCCGACGGCCTGGCTCTGTTCGAACCGCGGGCGCGGCGCGGTCCGCTTTGCTGGGACCTGAACGGACTGCGCGTGACGGCACCGCCTGCGATGCCGGAGCGAGCGCTGATCGTGCTCTGGCTGTCCTTGCTCATCCCCGTGCCCGACGACCCGCACTTCATCGTCGCCATCGTCAATTCGGAGCCCGATCCGCTGTCCCTTCCCGATCTCGTCTTCGAAAGCCGGCTGCGGATCGATCGCGCCGACCACGCCTTCGCCGAGCCGGGGCTGTGGGACGGCCGGGCGATCGTCGCCACCGGCGCCACAGCGGTCCTGCGCTTCCGCTTCGATCATTTCGGCGCCGCCGTGCCGCATGGTTCGGCGGTGATGCAGTTTTCCTGCGGTGCCGGGTCGAGCGATCCGGCTCGGGTCGTCTGGAGGCACGCCGATGGTTGAGCTGCACGCCAGCGAAGGAACCTCGTGATGCGCGCGTTTCCCGGCAGCTCGCGGTCCGTGCTCCCGCTTGGCGCGGCATCGGCTGCGTCCGTCCCTGCGTCAGCCGACGCGCAGGCAGGGCCGGCGCGGGACCGGCCGCCGGCCGAGCGCTGGCTGGCCTTCCTCGCCGGGCAGGGGCTCCATCCCAAGCTGGCCGTCAGCACCCCGGGCGATGCGGACGAGCGCGAAGCCGATGCCGTGGCCGAGCGGGTCATGCGCATGACCGCCCCAGTGACCGCGCCGCTCGAAATCTCCACCGCGACCAGCGCCGCGCTTGCCCGCGCCTGCTGTGGGAGCTGTGAAACCGACGATGAACGCCGGATCGGCCGCAAGATCGCCCGCAGAGCCCCCGATGGCGGCAGCGTCGCCCAGCGCTCGGCCCGCAATGCGGCGACTGCGGTCGCGAGCGGCGGCGCGCCGCTCGCCCCCACCGAACGCGCCTTTTTCGAGCCGCGCCTGGGGCATGACCTGTCGAGCGTGCGGATCCATACCGGCGCGCGCGCCGCGCAGGCAGCCGACGGGATCAACGCGCTCGCCTATACGCACGGCCAGGACATCGCTTTCGCCCCCGGCCAATATCGTCCGGGCACGCCGGAGGGGCGCCGCCTGCTCGCGCACGAGCTGGTCCACACGCTCCAGCACAGCGGCGGCGCACCGCTGCTGCGCGAGCAGGGCGGCACCCCGGGCGCGGTGACGATCCGCCGGCAGGCCGCCGACACCGTCTACCGCCAGTGTCCGCCCCCGGTAATGCGACGCGGCGGCGCGGCCGGGTGCGGTATCTGCATGGGGGGCAATTTCGGCGCGATCGGCGCGATCGTCCACCAGCTGATCCAGTACCGGTTCTTCTTCGACGATCCGACGCTGGTACCCTCGGGTCCCGGCATGGAGATGGTCGTCCCGACCGTGCCCGAGGGCGACACGCCGCCGTTCAACCCGGAAGTCGACTTGTCGCGGATCAGCGACTGGCACGGGCTGCGCACGATCGAGATCGCCGAGATCAAGCCGTTCGACGATGCCGGCAACCAGATCCAGGAGGCGCGCAACAAGCTCGACGACTATGGCCGCGAACTGCGTGAAGGCGGCCTGTTCGACGACGTGCGGCTGCTCGAAGCGCCGCCACCTGCGCCTTTCGAGCTGTCCGAGCCGACCCGCCCGCCCGGTTGCCCGCCGCAGATGATCCATGTCTGCCAGATGGAGCCGGGCATCTACCAATATCATTGCAGCCCCTCCTGGGCCGAGGCGCAGCGCAACCCGGCATGCCGCTGCGGCCGGCGCGAACCACGCCGCGAGCGCGAGCGCGAACGGGTGCGCGACCGCGTTCGCGAGCCATTCGATGTGCCCATCGCGCCGCCGGTCGGCGTCCCCGATGCCCCCGGCGTGCCCGAAGGCCGCAGACCGCCGGTCGGCGTGCCCGACACGCCAATCCCGGTGAACCCGCCCGTTGTGGTTCCGGCGCCGCCGGTCACCGTGCCCGAGGGGCCGGTCGAAGTGCCCGAGGGACCGGTTTCCGTGCCGGAAGGACCGGTCGAGGTGCCGGAGGGGCCGGTCTCCGTTCCCGACGGGCCGATCTGGCTGCCCGGCTGGGATGGCGAGCCGGCCAACGACAACGCCGAGGTCGGCGACGAGGGCATGCAGGAAGCCGCGCGGGTCGCGCTCGCCGCGGCGGCGGCGGCAGCCGCCTTGTGGGCCATCCGCCGGCTTGGCGGGGCGGCCGCAAGGCGCTTCCTGGCACCGCTCGAGGCGGCTGCAGTTGCGGCGCTGGTGATCTTCTATTCCGACCGCGCCGAAGCCGGCGTCGGACCCGGGGAGTCGCCGCTCGAGACGCTGTTCGACGCGATGGAACAGGACGGCATCCCGGTCGACGACGAGATGCGCGCGCGGATCGAGGCCGACCCGGCGCTCAAGGAAGCGCTCGAGAATGCCGCGCGGTCCGGCGACCTGACGGAGGCGCAGCGTGCGATCGCGCAGCGGACGATGGAGATCATCGCCGAGAATCCCGACACATTCTCCGACGAGGATCTACGCATCCTGGCTGAGGGGATGGAGACCGCGAGCAACAGCGACCCGGCGACTCAGCCCACCGTCGAAAGCCTGCGCCGCGCGATCGAGGCGCGCCGCCGCGGCGAACCGATCGGGCCGATCATCGACCAGGGCCTGCAGGACGCCCGCGAAGGCGTGTCGCGCGCGACTGAGGCCGAGCCAGCGCCGGCGAGCAGCGAAGCCGAGGACGGCGTCTCCGAGCCCGAGCCTGCGCCCGAGACGCCCGTCGAGCCGCTGCCGATCCCGCAGGAGTATCAGGACCGCCTCGCCGCCACGCCCGAGCGCGAGCGGCTGTTCCGCGAGATGGTCGGGCATCATGACGGGCTGCCGCTGACCGATGCGATGATCGAACGCTTCCTCGCCACCGTGCCCGAGGATCTGACCGCCGAGCAGGCCGATGCGCTGATCGAGCGCGTGGTCGCAGCGCTCGACGCCACCGAGGACGAGATCTTCGCGCAACTCGAACAAGCGGTCGCCGACGTCCGCGCCGGAACCGAGGGCGAGCCTGGCGAGCCTTCGGACGAAGAGTTCCAGGGCGGAGGCGAGGTCGAGATCGAGGAGGAAGTCATCGAGGTCCCCGCGCCTGGCCCCGCTCCGGAAACGCCCGTGCCGGAAGAGCCCGTGCCCGGACCCGCCGCCCCGGCGCCGGCCGACCGCGACACCGCAGCCGCGCCGGGCGGGCTGACCGAGGCACAGCGCAACCGGATCCGCGCGTTCCTCGCAAGCGGCCCGCAACCGGGGCGGATCGCCCCCTTGCCCGAAGCCACCGAGCGGGTGGTGGGTCATCGGTTCACGCGGCTGGTCGCGATGATGAACGGCGACACGATGGTTGCGGGCTTCCTGCCGATGCGGATCACGGTGGTGCGCAGCGTCAACGACTTCGACGTGATCATGAGCCCGACGACCTTCTACGACGCCGACGGGCGGCCCCAGAGCCGATGGCCCGCGGGCCCGACAAGCACGCCGATCACGGGCATCTGACGCGGTCCACCCGAAGACCGATCTTGGCGCGTGCGGATTGCGCAGCTATGGCGGCGGCGTGCCGGTTTAGCTCAGCTGGTAGAGCAGCGGTTTTGTAAACCGAAGGTCGCGGGTTCGATCCCTGCAACCGGCACCATTTTATCGCTACCATCCCTCCAGCCGCATTTTCATCTCGCCTTTCCCCCGACGCGCGCGGTATGACCCGGCGATTGACAACGTTATCAGGAGAGGGGCGTTGGCCGCACCCGTCACACCATTGAGCTCGACCGATCCGGCGCCTGGCGAAGGGACCGCCCAGGGTATCAATGCCCCGGACCTGCAGGTCTTCGTCTTCGCGCTGTTCTTCATCTTCGGCGGCATCACCTCGCTCAACGACGTGATCATCCCGAAGCTCAAGGAGCTGTTCACGCTCAACTACACCCAGGCGATGCTGGTGCAGTTCTGCTTCTTCACCGCCTATCTGGTGATCGGCATCCCCGGCGCAAAGC
>NZ_JBCNMA010000035.1:0-26597 GCF_039595165.1 Sphingomonas sp. | reverse complement strand
TAGGTGCACCCCACCCTCAAGTGCGGGCTCGTAGCTCAGTTGGTAGAGCAACGGACTTTTAATCTGTAGGTCTCGGGTTCGAGCCCCGACGAGCCCACCACTTGATGCCGGCCCGCCGCGGTCCCCGCGTCAGCCCGCCACCAGCCCCGCGCGGTTCGCGGCCCCGAAATAGCCGCGCATGGCCGCCGCTGCCCGCTCCGTCAGCGTGATGTGGGCACGGCGCTTGTCGGTCGGATCCGGCTCACGGCCGAACAGCTCGGCGTCGTGCATCGTCCCGATCCAGCGCAAGGCGGTGGTCGGCGGCACCGCCGCGGCGATGCACAGGCTCGACACCGACACGCGCCGCCCCTCGAGCCGCGCGGCGTAGAGGTCGAGCAGCATGTCCCAGGCCGGATCGGCGAACAGCTCGGCCGTAAAGAACTGGTCACGCAGGCGCCGGGCCCGGATCACCGCGCGCACCGTACGCGGATCGGCGTCGGGCTCGGACGCCGGTTCGCCGCGATAGCCGGGCGTGCGGTCGCGCACGGCGGGTTGCTCGGCGGTGAGCTGGCTCAGCACCTCGGCGAGCCGGGCGACTTCCTCGTTGAGCAGGCGCAGCCGTTCGGCCTCGCGCTCGCGCGTCGCGTCGTGCAGCCGCGCGCTCGGCGGCGTCAGTGCGTGCGCGACCGCCGCCGCCTGCTCGGCGGGGCTCGCGTCGCACAGCAGGACGGCGCCGGTGCCGAGCATCGGGCCGGCGATCGCATCGATCGCGGCGGGATCGAGCAGCACCACGGTCCGGCAATCCCGCGTTGCGACCGGCCCTGCGAGCGAGGCCGCGAGCGCGGCGGCGGCGGGGACCGAGAGCCCGCCGGCATCGACGAGCAGCAGGTCGAGGCTGGCCTGCTCGGCCATGCGGGCTTCGGCCTTGTCCGGCGTGACCATCCCGAGCGTGCGAGCACCCGCGGCGTCGAGCAGCCGCTCGAGCGATGCCAGCCGCTCCGGCGTGCCGACAACCAATGCCCCCGGCGTGCCGGCCAGCGAATCCAGGGGAGAGCGAGCGACCGTCTCAAGCATCCGAAACCTCCGCTTTGCGATGCAATGCGGATGCTTCCCCGGTTTGTCGCTTGGAGGTAAGCATAAGTGCCTCCGTTCTCAATCCGTTTCGGAGGAGTTATCTCCGGAACGGATCAAGAACGCAAGCGGCATCTCAACCGAACACGTCCTCGGCGTCGTCGAACTCGTCCTCGACGAGCAGGCGTGCGGCCGCGGCGGCGCTGCCGCCGCTCAGCGCGACCCACACCGCCGCGACCACGGCGCTGCCGATCGATTGCAGGATCATCATGACGCTGAAGCTGCTGAACCGCTCGGCTTGGCGCTCGGCCGCGAGCAAGCTCGCTTCCGGATTGCCGACCGCCGACATGATGTCGGCGAAATAGCTGCCCATCGCGAACACGCTCACCACCATGGTCAGGATGAAGCCGATCACGACCACCACCAGCGCGGCGCCGAACAACGTCCAGAAATGGCCGCGACTCAACCGCCAGGCCTCGCCGATCACGAACTGGCCGCGATGCAGCGTGAGCGGGAAGGCGAGCGAGAAGCGGATGATGAAATACACCGCCAGACCGAACACGATGAGCCCGATCAGGAAGGAAAAGAGGACGGTCAGGGCCGGCGACTGGCTGCCCATCGCGACGCCTGCGCCGAGCAGGCCGAGCACCAGGCTCGCGCCGAAGAGCAGGACCATGCTGACGATGAAGAACAGGATGCAGAGAACGATCATGCGCAGCTCGTCCATGCCCACGCGCAGGAAGGCGATCCCGCCCGCATTGGGGCGCAGCACCGCGCGCATCGCGGCGGTGTAGAGCACCACGCCGACGAGGGCGAGGATGAGGTTGAGCAGCCAGACCGGCGCCATCGCCGACATCATCGCACCCGGATCCGCGCTCGTCGCCGGATCCAGCGCGCTCGCCATCATCGGCGCCATCGCCAGCAGGATCGCGATATTGCCGGCGAGGTAGATGCCCGCCCAGATCGCCACTGCGGTGAAATGCTCGCGGAACACGCCGAATGCGCCTTCCAGAACCCGTCCGACACTGATCATCGCCCAGCCCCCCCTATCTGGCTGGCCAGTCCCGCCGAATCAGTCGAGCGACTTGCCAGATCGTCAAAGGATTGATCCCCCGGATCAATCCAGCGATTTGACGATCTCCTCGACCATCTTCTTGGCGTCGGCCAGCAGCATCATCGTGTTGTCCTGGTAGAAGACGTCGTTGTCCACCCCCGCATAGCCGACGCCGCCCATCGAGCGCTTGATGAACAGCACGGTCTTGGCCTTGTTCACGTCGAACACGGGCATGCCGTAGATCGGCGAGGACTTGTCGGTCTTGGCCGCCGGGTTCACCACGTCGTTGGCGCCGATGATGAAGGCGACGTCGGTCTGGCTGAACTCGGAGTTGATGTCCTCGAGCTCGAACACCTCGTCATAGGGCACGTTCGCCTCGGCCAGCAGCACGTTCATGTGCCCCGGCATGCGGCCCGCGACCGGGTGGATCGCGTATTTGACGCGCACGCCATGCTCCTTGAGCTTGTCGGCCATCTCGCGCAGCACGTGCTGCGCCTGGGCGACCGCCATGCCGTAGCCGGGCACGATGATGACCTGCTCGGCCTGCTGCATCAGGAACGCCGCGTCCTCGGCCGAGCCGCGCTTCCACGGCCGGTCGATCGCGGCAGCCGCCGCGCCGCCGCCGCTGTCGCCGCCGAAGCCGCCCGCGATCACGCTGATGAAGCTGCGGTTCATCGCGCGGCACATGATGTAGGAGAGGATCGCGCCCGAGCTGCCGACCAGCGCGCCGGTGATGATCATCGCGGTGTTGCCGAGCGTGAAGCCCATCGCGGCGGCCGCCCAACCCGAATAGCTGTTGAGCATCGACACCACGACCGGCATGTCGGCGCCGCCGATCGGGATGATCAGCAGGAAGCCGATCAGGAACGAGAGCGCGGTGATGGTCCAGAACACCCACAGGCTCTGGTCAGTCACGAAATAGCCGATCAGGCCGAGGATCGCGGCGAGCGTGCCGAGATTGATCACGTGGCGCGCGGGCAGCATGATCGGCTTGCCCGACATGTTGCCGTTCAACTTGGCGAAGGCGATGACCGATCCCGAGAAGGTGATCGCGCCGATCGCGATGCCGAGGCCCATCTCGATCCGGCTGACCGCGAAAATCTGTCCCGACGCGTCGGCGATATGGAACGCCTCGGGATTGAGGAAGGCGGCCGCCGCCACCAGCACCGCCGCCAGGCCGACCAGGCTGTGGAACGCCGCAACGAGCTGCGGCATGTCGGTCATCGCGATCTTGCGCGCGGTGACCCAGCCGATGATGCCGCCGACGGCGATCGCGCCGACGATCTCGGGCAGGGAGGCGACCTCGTGCGTGACCAGCGTCGTGACAACGGCGATCAGCATGCCGGCCATGCCGAAGCGGTTGCCGCGGCGGCTGGTCGCCGGCGACGAAAGCCCGCGCAGCGCGATGATGAAGCAGACGCCCGCGATCAGATAGGCGAGCGCAACCCAGGGGTTGACGGGAGCAGCCTCGTGCATCGGCTCAGCCCTTCTTCTTGTACATGGCGAGCATGCGCTCGGTGACGGCGAAGCCGCCGAAGATGTTCACGCTGGCGAGCGCGACCGCGACGAGGCCGAGCCATTTGGCGGTCGGGCTGCCCGCCGCGGCGGATGCGATCAGCGCGCCGACGATGATCACCGAGGAGATGGCGTTGGTGACCGCCATCAGCGGGGTGTGCAGCGCCGGCGTGACCGACCACACGACATAATAGCCGACGAAGCACGCCAGCACGAAGATCGACAGGATCGAGATGAAGTCCATGTCAGCGCCCCCTTGCGCGAGAATCAGGCGAGCAGACGCTCATTCACTACCTTGCCATCCCTGGTAAGCCGGATCGCGTCGCCGATCTCCGCGTCGAGCACCGGCTTGCCGGCGTCCTTGTCCCAGAAGGCGGAGAGGAAGTTGTAGAGGTTACGCGCGAACAGCGCCGAAGCGTCGGAAGCGAGGCGCGAGGGCACGTTCCTGTGCCCGACGATCTTGACGCCATGCTTCTCGACGATTTCGCCCGCGACCGCGCCCTCGACATTGCCGCCGCTCTCGACCGCGAGGTCGACGATGACGCTGCCCGGCCGCATCGATGCGATCTGCGCATCGCTGATCAGGCGCGGCGCGGGGCGCCCAGGAATCAGCGCGGTGGTGATGACGATGTCCTGCTTGGCGATGTGCGAGGAGACCAGTTCGGCCTGCGCCGCCTTGTACTCGTCGCTCATCTCGGTGGCATAGCCGCCCGAGCCCTCGCCCTCGATCCCCGCGACCTTCTCGACGAAGATCGGCTTGGCGCCGAGCGACAGGATCTGCTCCTTGGTCGCCGAGCGCACGTCGGTCGCCGAGACCTGAGCGCCGAGGCGGCGGGCGGTGGCGATCGCCTGAAGGCCGGCGACGCCGACGCCCATCACGAACACCTTGGCGGCCGAGACGGTGCCGGCGGCGGTCATCATCATCGGGAAGGCGCGGCCATATTCGCCCGCCGCGTCGAGCACCGCCTTGTAGCCCGACAGGTTCGACTGCGAGGACAGGATGTCCATCGACTGGGCGCGGGTGATGCGCGGCATGAACTCCATCGCCAGCGCCTCGATCCCGAGCGCGGCATAGGCGTCGACGCGCGCGCGCTCGCCGAACGGATTGAGGCCCGCGGCCAGCCACGCGCCGGGCTTGATTCCCGTCAGGCTCGCCGGGTCCGGCCCGGCCACGCCGAGCACGATGTCGGCGTTCGCGAGCACCGCGGCGCGCGGTCCGACCGTCGCGCCGGCGGCGGAAAAGGCGGCATCGTCCAGGGAAGCGGTGTCACCCGCCCCGTTCTCGACCGCCACTTCGGCGCCGAGCGAGACGAATTTCTTGACCGTTTCCGGCGTCGCGGAAACGCGCCGCTCGCCGGCGGCGGTTTCCTTGAGGACCGCGATCTTCACCTCAGGAGGCGATCAGGAAGATCACGATCACGGCGATGACGACGGTGACGGCCGTGCCGATCTTCATCATCCGCATGAAGCCGCCATAGGTGTTTTCATGTGCCTTCATGTCGCCGGACTGGGCCATGCGTAGCTTCCCCTCTAACGCGTTGTCGCGAGCCTCATTAGACGCGGCGCCCCCGCCCCTCAAGTCCCGCGCACTTTTGAACGCTTAAGCCGGTCTTTACCGACTGGGGTTATCCCGGGTGACCGATTTAGGGACACTGGGGACAAAGGATGACGCGCAACGGCCAGCGCCTCCTGATGCTGATCGACGACGAACCGGCGCAGCGGCGGCTGGCGGCCGCCATCGCCGCGCGCCGCGGCTGGCGTACGATCTTCGCCGGCGACGGCGAGACCGCGCTGGCGACGCTGGGCACGCCCGACGGCATGGCGCTGGACGCGATCGTGCTCGATCACTGGGCACCCGACTTCGATGCGGCGAGCCTGATCGCCGAGCTGCGCGCCAATCGCCCGATGCTGCCGATCCTGCTGCTCACCGCCAACGGCTCGGTCGCCGCCGCGGTCAGCGCGATGCGCGCCGGGGCGACCGATTTCCTGGTCAAGCCGCTCGCGCCCGAACGCCTGCTCGCCGCGCTCGACACCGCGGTCGGCGCCAAGGTCGCGGGCGAGCTGCGACCGCTGACCGAGAAGATGGGCGCGCACCTCGCCTTCGACGAGATCGTCGGCTCGGCGCCGCAGTTCCGCGCCGCGCTCGCCATCGCCGCCAAGGCGGCGCGCGCGCGCGTGCCGGTGCTGATCGAAGGCGAGAGCGGCGTCGGCAAGGAAGTGGTCGCCGAGGCGATCCATGCCGCCAGCCCGCGTCATGCCAAGCCGGTGGTGCGGGTGAATTGCGGCGCGATCCCCGCCAACCTCGTCGAATCCGAGCTGTTCGGGCACGAGAAGGGCGCCTTCACCGGCGCGTTCGAACGCAAGATCGGCCGTTTCCAGGAAGCCGATGGCGGCACCATCCTGCTCGACGAGATCGGCGAGATGCCGCTCGAGGCGCAGGTCAAGCTGCTGCGCGTGCTGCAGTCGGGCGAAGTCCATCCGATCGGCGCGCGCCACGTCAGCGAAGTCGATGTGCGCGTGATCGCGGCGACCAACAAGACGCTGGCGACCGAGGTCGAGGAAGGCCGCTTCCGCGAGGACCTCTATTACCGCCTCAACGTGGTGCAGGTGACGATCCCGCCGCTGCGCGAGCGCGCCGGCGACATCGCGCCGCTCGCCCGGCATCTGCTCGCGCGGATCGCCGAGCAGCCGGGGCTGCGCCCGCTCGGCATCACCGACGACGCGATCGCGCTGCTCGCCAGCTATGACTGGCCCGGCAATGTCCGGCAGCTGCAGAACGCGCTGTTCCGCGCCGCGGTGCTGTGCGACGGCGACGCGCTCACCCGCGCCGATTTCCCGCAGATCGCCCAGCTCTCCGGCGGACGTCCGGCGGGAAGCATGGCCAATGGCGGCGCGGCATCGGGCGCGGGGATCACGCTGTTCCGCGCCGACGGCAATCTGCGCGCGCTCGACGAGATCGAGGCCGACGTGATCCGCCTTGCCATCGGCCATTACCGCGGGCGGATGACCGAGGTCGCACGGCGGCTCGGCATCGGCCGCTCGACGCTCTACCGCAAGCTCGGCGAGCTGGGCATCGATCAGAACGCGGCTTAATTTGTGGCGCGGCACCGGCCCGCTCCCCCGCCCGGCCACCCATAGGATGCTAGTGCTGGGTGCCCGGGCGGGGGAGCGAGCCGGTGCCGCTCGACAAGCGCCTAGATCTCGTCGTCCATATGGCTCTGCCGCAGGCCGGGCAGCATGCGGTGGAACACCACGTCCTCGTCGAAGAACTGGTGCTTGAGCGCCCCCGCGACGTGGAAGAAAAGCAGCAGCAGGACGAAATACACCGCGCCCTCGTGCACGCTGCCGAGCGTCTCGCGCAGCTCGGGCGACTTGGGCACGGGCAGGTCGAACCATGGGATGAAGCCGAAGATCTCGCCCGTGCCGCGCTTGCCCGCCGACACCGTCGCCCAGCCGAGCAGCGGGACCGCGAGCAGCATCACATAGAAGCCGATATGCGTGCCGCGCGCGAAGATCCGTTCCCAGGCCGGCATGCTGTCGGGAAAGCGCGGCCAGGGATGCGCAATGCGCCAGCCGATGCGAATCAGCGTCAGCAGCAGCACGGTGACGCCGATCGACTTGTGCCACGGAAACAGGCTGCGATTGTCCTCCATCGCGATGGCGATGACGATGTTCGCCACCACCAGCAGGACCACGGTCCAGTGGATCAGGACGGATAGGTTGGAATAACGGTCATAGGCCTCGCGCATGGCTCCTCTCCTGACGACCTTGTGGTCGTCAATCGCACGAAACGACCCTATGTTCCCTGCCATGGCGAGACGATTTGAAGGGCGCAGCGCGCTGATCACCGGTGCGGCATCGGGCATCGGGCAGGCAGTCGCGGAGCGGCTGGCGGCGGAGGGCGCGGCGCGGCTGGTGCTGGTCGATCGCGATGCGGACGCGCTGGCGCGCGTGGATCTGCCCGCGGAGATCATGCGCGTCGCCGGCGATGTGGCGGACGAGGGGATGTGGGACGGGCTCGACCTGGGTGGCCTCGACCATGCCGTGGTCAATGCCGGGGTGGCGGGCGCGAGCCCGATCGCGGGCCACGACTTCGCCGAATGGCGGCGCATCCTGTCGGTCAATCTCGACGGCGCGTTCCTGACGCTGCGCGCGGCGCTGCGGGCGATGCGGGGCCGGGGCGGGAGCATCGTGCTCACCGCCTCCGCGGCCGGGATCAAGCCCGAGCCCGGCGTCGCCGCCTATGGCTGCTCCAAGGCGGCGCTGATCCATCTCGCCAAGGTCGCGGCGAAGGAAGGGGCGGCCGAGGGCATCCGCGTCAACGCGATCGCGCCGGCCGGGGTCGAGACGCCGGTGTGGGACGCGGTGCCGATGTTCGCCGAGCGCGCCGCGCAGATCGGCCGCGACGCCGCCTTTGCCGAGATGGCCAAGCTCGCCACGCCGCTCGGCCGCTACGCCAAGGCGGCGGAGGTGGCGGGGCAGATCGCGTTCCTGCTGAGCGAGGACAGCGCGCTCGTCACCGGCACGGTGCTGCTCAGCGACGGCGGCTACACGCTTTAGCGCGATGCCGCTGGCGAAGCCCGCACGGCTTCCCATATACTGCCGGCGATGCTTCGATTCCTGCTCGTGATCGCCGCGCTGGCGGCTCTCGCCTTCGTCGCCGTCACGCTGTTCGCGGTCGGCGCCGCCGGGCTCGCGCTGTTCTTCGGCGCGCGCAAATTGCGCCAGCGCCTTGCGGGCGCCAAGCTCAAGCGGATCAAGCAGGCGCGTCCCGCCGATCCGCTCGAGGGCGCCTGGGCGGCGGCCGCGGGCGAGGCCGACTGGGCGGTCAGCCGGATCGCCGCGGCGCGGACCAGTTGCGCACGGCTGCTCGCGCTCGCCGACGCCGAGCCGCTCGCCGCCGATGTGGTCGACTGGGCCAATGTCGTGCGCCGGCGCGTGCCCGACCTGGTTGCGTCGTGCCTGGCGGAATGCCGCGAGGCGACCGGGGCCGAGCGCCGCCGCAACCTCGACGATCTGGTCGAGAGCCTGGAGAAGATCGGCGCCGAGGCCGAACGCCGCCGCGACCGCTTCCGCGAGGCCCGGGTCAGCCCGTTCGCGGTGCAGCGCACTTATGTCGAGCAGCGTACCCGGCCCGACCCGCTGGGGTAGGCATCGATATGTGATCCTCCCCCGCCAGGGGGAGGTGTCAGCGCAGCTGACGGAGGGGGCGGATGCCAGAACATTGGCGATTCGCTTCCTCCCCCTCCGTCGCCTTCGGCGCCACCTCCCCCTGGCGGGGGAGGATTATTCTAACGCCCGACCAGCGCCGCGTCGCGCAGGCCGCGCCAGACCCGCAGCGCCTGCACCGTTTCCGGCACGTCGTGGACGCGCAGCAGCTGCGCGCCGAGCTCGGTGCCCTTGAGCGCCAGCGCGAGCGAGCCGCCGAGCCGCTGGTCCGCCGGCGCCTCGTTCGACAGCGCGCCGACGATTCGCTTGCGGCTCGCCCCGAGCAGCAGCGGCACGCCGAGGCCGTGGAACAGCGCCAGGCCGTTGAGCAGCGCGAGATTGTCGGCGAGCGACTTGCCGAAGCCGATGCCGGGGTCGGCGAGGATACGGCTGCGATCGACCCCCGCCGCGACGACCGCCGCGATCCGCGCCTCCAGCCAGTCATGGACTTCGAGCAGCGGGTCGGCGTAGCCGCGCCCGCCGTCCGCGCCTTGCCTGGGGTCGCCGGCATGCATCAGCACCACCGGGCATTGCGCACGCACCACGACCTCGAGCGCGCGGTCGTCCCACAGCAGCGCCGAGACGTCGTTGACGAGATGCGCGCCGGCGGCGAGCGCGGCCTCCATCACCCCGGCCTTGCGGGTGTCGGCCGAGACCAGGGTGCCGCTGCGCGCAAGGCGTTCGATCACCGGGACGACGCGCTTGATCTCGTCGCCCTCCCACACTTGCTGCGCGCCCGGGCGGGTCGATTCGCCGCCGACATCGATCAGCGCCGCGCCCTGGGCGGCCATATCGACGCCCGCCGCGGCCGCAGCCTCGGGGTTTTCCGCGTGCTTGCCGCCGTCGGAGAAGCTGTCGGGCGTCATGTTGAGGATGCCCATGACCTGCGGCTGGTCGAAGCGCAGCACCCGCTCGCCGAGCTGGAGCGGCGGGCGCGGCGCCGTGATCCGCGCGGCGATCGCCTGGAGCCGTTCGTCGGCGGGGAGATCGCCGACGGGGATCGTGCGCTGGATCACGCGCTTGCCGTTCTCGACCGCGATCAGCTCCCACGCCGAGAACCACAGCAGCCCGCCCGCCAGCCGCGCCACCTCGCCATCGCGCTCGATCGGCGAGTCCGCGAACTGGACGGGGCGGAGATAGGGTCGGGCGTTGGTCGGGATTTGCACCGGAATTCTTCGCCTTTCTGCATTCGCGTCGTCCCATTCCACTTTCGCGAGCCGGGTACGCAAGCAAGAACTAGTTTAACCTAATTGGTTCGCGTAGGAAAGTCGTAGCCGGTTACGGCGGATTTGTGCGGTTTTCGCGCGGCGGGCGGTGTGGGGCGGAGCGGCACGCGGCGCAACGTAGCGAGGCGTATCGGGAACGCGGTACGGAACATGTCGTGGACGATGTTGGCGAATCGCGTCCCGCGCGGTTCCGTCCGGCCGAGGGGCGGTGGCAAGTAGGTCCGCTTCGCCATTCGCGTCCCGAGCGGGAAATAAATCCTCCCCCTCCGGGGGAGGAATGAGGTGACCTTGAATGTCGATAGCCCTACGGCTGGGTCGCGAGGAGATAGGTCTGGCGCAGCGCGTCGATCGGCTTCAGGCCGCCCTCGGCCTCGTAATGCCAGAAGGTCCAGCCGTTGCACGACGGCGCGCCCTGCAGCGTCGCGCCGACCTTGTGGATCGAGCCGGCGGTGCCGCAGTCGCTGAGCAGCGAGCCGTCGGCCTTGACCACCGCGCGCCAGCGGCGCCTGGTGTCGGAGAGCACCGCGCCCGGGGTCAGATAGCCGGTCTCGACCAGCGTGCCGAAGGCGACGCGCGGCGCCTGGCGCGGGGCCATCATCGTGGTGACCGCGCTTTCGTCGAGCGGCAGCGCCGCGGCGATGCGCTCCCGCGCCGCCTCGACATAGCCGCCCTCGCGCTCGATCCCGATCCAGTGACGGCGCAGGCGCTTGGCCACCGCGCCGGTCGTGCCGGTGCCGAAAAAGGGATCGAGGACGACGTCGCCCGGCTTGGTGCAGGCGAGCATCACGCGGTAGAGCAACGCCTCGGGCTTCTGGGTCGGGTGGACCTTGGTGCCGTTCTTCTTCAAGCGCTCCTGCCCGCCGCAGATCGGGAATTCCCAGTCCGAGCGCATCTGCAGCTCGTCGTTGAGCGTCTTCATCGAGCGGTAGTTGAAGGTGTATTTGGCCTTCTCGCCCATCGACGCCCAGATCAACGTCTCGTGCGCGTTGGTGAAGCGCGTGCCCTTGAAATTGGGCATCGGGTTGGCCTTGCGCCAGATGATGTCGTTGAGGATCCAGAAGCCCAGGTCCTGGATCGCCGAGCCGACCTTGAAGATATTGTGGTAGCTGCCGATCACCCAGATCGTGCCGTCGGGCTTCAGGACACGGCGCGCCTCGGCGAGCCAGGCGCGGGTGAAGGCGTCATAGGCCGACAGCGAATCGAACTTGTCCCAGTCGTCGGTCACCGCGTCGACGAAGCTGCCGTCGGGGCGGTTCAAGTCGCCGCCGAGCTGGAGGTTGTAGGGCGGGTCGGCGAAGATCATGTCGACCGAGGCGGCGGGGAGCGCGCGCATCGCCTCGATGCAATCCTGCTGGATGATCGAATCGAGCGGCAGCACGTCGACCCAGCTGCGGGTGCGTACCTCCGTCTTCGCGACCTTTTCGATGACCCCCATTAACCGCTCCAAACCCGTTGAACGCGCGAGACGCCACGAAAGCGCGGACTCCGTCAAGCGATCATTGGTTAACGGAAATGCTTTGAATTCCGTTAACTTGCCGGAACATTTCGCGACCCGACCAGATATTGAGTCCGGGAGTTATCCACAGGCCCAAGGGATGGGGTGTGGCGCGGAGGACTCATTTTGCAAGAAGCGACAGGCGGAAGATTGTCATAAATTTACAGGATCACAGCCTTGGCCGGCGCCGCGCAAACCGATCAACCTCAGGATGGCGCGGATTTGCAGGCCGGAGCGGTGTAAACGTGAATAGATGCGCCTCAACAAGCGAGGTGCTCAATGACTTACCAGGACGAGATCGCCCGGGCGAACGCGCCCATTGCCGCGCAGAATGGCCGCTGGGACGGGATCGACGCCGAATCCGTGGCGCGGATGCGGCTGCAGAACCGGTTCCGCACCGGGCTCGATATCGCCAAGTACACCGCCGGGATCATGCGCCGCGACATGGCGGCGTACGACGCCGATCCCGCGGCCTATACCCAGTCGCTGGGCTGCTGGCACGGCTTCATCGGCCAGCAGAAGCTGATCGCGATCAAGAAGCATTTCGGCACGACCAGGGGCAAGTATCTCTACCTCTCGGGCTGGATGATCGCGGCGCTGCGCTCGGACTTCGGGCCGCTGCCCGACCAGTCGATGCACGAGAAGACCAGCGTCCCGGCGCTGATCGAGGAGCTCTACACCTTCCTGAAGCAGGCCGACGCGCGCGAGCTCGGCATGATGTTCCGCGAGCTCGACGCCGCGCGCGAGGCCGGCAACGAAGTCGAGGCCGCGCGCATCCAGAACGCGATCGACAATTACGAGACGCATGTCGTGCCGATCATCGCCGATATCGACGCGGGCTTCGGCAATGCCGAGGCGACGTACCTGCTCGCCAAGAAGATGATCGAGGCGGGCGCCTGCGCGCTGCAGATCGAGAACCAGGTGAGCGACGAGAAGCAGTGCGGGCACCAGGACGGCAAGGTCACCGTGCCGCACGAGGACTTCCTGGCGAAGGTGCGCGCGTGCCGCTACGCCTTCCTCGAGCTCGGCATCGACGACGGCATCATCGTCACGCGCACCGATTCGCTCGGCGCGGGGCTGACCAAGCAGATCGCGTTCAGCAAGGAACCGGGCGATCTCGGCGACCAGTACAACGCGTTCCTCGACTGCGAGGCGGTGACCGATCCCGCATCGCTGCGCGGCGACGTCGTCATCGAGCGCGACGGCAAGCTGATGCGGCCCAAGCGGCTGCCGTCGAACCTGTTCCAGTTCCGCGAGGGGAGCGGGGCGGACCGCTGCGTGCTCGACTGCATCACCAGCCTGCAGCACGGCGCCGACCTGCTGTGGATCGAGACCGAGAAGCCGCATATCGAGCAGATCGCGGCGATGGTCGACCGCATCCGCGAAGTGATCCCCGACGCCAAGCTGGTCTACAACAACTCGCCGAGCTTCAACTGGACGCTCAACTTCCGCCAGCAGGTGTTCGACCGGTGGCTCGAGGAAGGGCGCGACGTCTCGGGCTATGACCGGGCGAAGCTGATGAGCGTGGACTATGACGGGACCGAGCTGGCGGCGGAGGCGGACGAGAAGATCCGCACCTTCCAGCGCGATGCATCGGCGCGCGCCGGCATCTTCCACCATTTGATCACGCTGCCGACCTATCACACCGCGGCGCTGTCGACCGACAATCTCGCCCGCGAATATTTCGGCGAGGCGGGGATGCTGGGCTATGTCAGGAACGTGCAGCGGCAGGAGATCCGGCAGGGCATCGCCTGCGTCAAGCACCAGAACATGTCGGGCAGCGACATCGGCGACGACCACAAGGAGTATTTCGCGGGCGAGGCCGCGCTCAAGGCGGGCGGGGTGCACAATACGATGAACCAGTTCGCGGCTTAGCTTGCCGCAGCGACTTTCCTGGGGAGGAAAGGAGGCCCGTCGTCACGCTCCGGCGTGGCGGCGGGCCTTTTCCGTGCAATCCTCCCCCGCCAGGGGGAGGTGGCAGGCGAAGCCTGACGGAGGGGGCGGAAGCGGTGCGCTGAAGGCTATGGGACGTCGCCGGCCTCCCCCTCCGTCGCCTTCGGCGCCACCTCCCCCTGGCGGGGGAGGATAAAGGCTCGTCCTACGCCTCGAACTCGACCACGACCGAAGCGGCGCTCTTCCTCGCCTCGCCGTGGTACACCGCCTCGATATTGTTGCCGGCGGGATCGAGCACGAAGGCGCCGTAATAGCCCGGGTGATAGGCCCGTTCGCCCGGTGCGCCGTTGTCGGTTCCGCCAGCCGCGAGCGCTGCCTTGTGGAAGGCTTCGACTTGTCCGCGGTCGGCGGCCTGGAAGGCGAGATGGTGGCGGCCGGTGAGCTCGCCGAGCGCGGCCTCGCTGTCGGCGGTCGAGACGAACAGCTCGTCATACCAGAAGGCGCTGTCCATCTCGCCGCCGAGCGGGATGCCGAGCACGCCGAACACGGCGTCGTAGAAGCGGCGGCTGGCGTCGAGGTCGCGGACGACGAGCTGGATGTGGTCGATCAGGCGGCCGCGGTGGAGCTGCTGGGTTTCCATTGAGGCATCCTCCTATTCCGCAGCGCCAACCGCCGGGCCGAAATCGAGTTCCGCCTGCGCCACGCGCCAGAAGCTGCGGCGGTGGTGCGGGGTCGGGCCGTGGACGCGCAGCGCCTCCTGGTGGACCTTGGCCGAATAGCCCTTGTTCGAGCGCCAGCCATATTGCGGATGGAGCGCGTCGAGCTCGTCCATCATGCAGTCGCGCCGGTGCTTGGCGACGATCGAGGCGGCGGCGATCGACAGGCACAATGCGTCGCCGCCGACCACGGCGTGGCTCCGATGCTCCCAGTCGGGGCAGCGATTGCCGTCGACCAGCACGAAGGCGGGCGGCTGCTCGAGCGCGGCGACCGCGCGCGTCATCGCCAGCATCGTCGCCCAGAAGATGTTGAGCGTGTCGATCTCCTCGACGCTCGCCATGCCGACCCCGACGCGCGCGCAGGCGAGGATGCGGGCGCAGAGATCGGCGCGCCTGGCGGCGGTGAGGACCTTGGAGTCGTCGATCCCCTCGGGGATGCAGCGCGGGTCGAGCACCACCGCGGCGGCGACCACCGGCCCGGCGAGGGGCCCGCGCCCCGCCTCGTCGACGCCCGCCACCGGCCCCTTGTGGAGGCGCTTGTAGCGGCGTTCGTATTTGAGGTCGGGCACCTCGCTAACCCTCCAGCTCGTCGAACGGCACGGCGCCCAGCGCGTGCCCGATCGGACCATGGCCTTTGCCGAGCCCGGGCGCGCTGATCAAGGCGATCCGCACGAAGCGGACCGCGCGGGTGAACGCTTCGCCGATCGGCAGCCCGGCGCCGAGGCCGGTGGCGAGCGCGCTGGCGAAGGTGCAGCCGGTGCCGTGCGTGTCGCCGGTCTCGATCCGCCTGGCGATCAGCTCGGCGGCGAGCTCGCCGTTCGGCGCGAAGAGGCGGTCGTGGACATCGGGGCCTTCGGCATGTCCGCCCTTCTCGGCGAGGTGACAGCCATGTGCGAGCACCGCCTTCCGCCCGCCGAGCACCGCGAGCTCGTCGAGATTGGGGGTGACGACCGCGGCAAGGTCCATCAGCCGTTCGAACGCGGCGATCGTGGCGGCGTCGGCGAGCACCGAGCCGCTGGTCGCGACCATCACCGGATCGAACACGATCGGCACATCGAGCGCCTCGAGCCGCCCGGCGACCGCCTGCGCGGTCTCGGCCGAGCCGATCATGCCGATCTTCACCGCATCGACGCCGATGTCGCTGACCACCGCGTCGATCTGGGCCAGCACCATCTCGACCGGCACCGGGTGGACGCCGGTGACGCCGAGCGTGTTCTGCGCGGTGATCGCGGTGATCGCGGTCATGGCGTGGCCGCCGAGCATGGTGACGGTCTTGATGTCCGCCTGGATGCCCGCGCCGCCGCCCGAGTCGGAGCCGGCGATGATCAGGATGCGCGGGATGGTCATCCCTTGAAGTATCGCCGCGTGCTCCCAGGATTGCGCTTGAGCGCGTCGCCGACGCGCGCCGGACGGTCGAGCAGCTCGCCGCCGCAATTGGGGCAGACCTCGTCGAGCGAATCGGCGCAGGCCGCGCAGAAGGTGCATTCGAACGAGCAGATGAAGGCGCCGCCCTGGTCGGCGGGGAGGTCGGTGCCGCAGCGTTCGCAATCGGGGCGCATCTCGAGCATGACGAAGCGGTAGCCGCTTCGTCATCCCGGCGAAAGCCGGGATCTCGTGCGGCAAGCGCGCCGCGTCCGTTCAGGAGACCCCAGCTTTCGCTCGGGTGACGGGATGGCGTTAAGCGGCCGCCTTGCGCACCGCCTCGCAGATGCGGTCGACCACCGCCTCGACCTGCTTCATGTCCTCGCCCTCGGCCATCACGCGGATCACCGGCTCGGTGCCCGAGGCGCGGATGAGGACGCGGCCGGTGCCGTCGAGCTCGGCCTGCGCCGCGGCGATGACCGATCTGACCGCGTCGTTCTCGAGCGGCTTGCCGCCCGCGAAGCGGACATTCTTGAGCAATTGCGGCAGCGGGTCGAAGCGGTGCAGCACCTCGCTCGCCGGGGCGCCGGCGCGGACCAGCTCGGCGAGCACCTGAAGCGCGGCGACGAGGCCGTCGCCGGTGGTGGCATAGTCCGAGAGGATGATGTGGCCCGACTGCTCGCCGCCGACATTGTAGCCCGAGGCGCGCATCTTCTCGAGCACGTAGCGGTCGCCGACCGCGGTGCGGACGAGGCCGAGGCCCTGCCCGGCGAGGTAGCGTTCGAGGCCGAGGTTGGACATGACGGTGGCGACGAGGCCGTCGCCGCGCAGCCGGCCCTGGCGCGCCCAGCCGCCGGCGATCGTCGCCATCAGCTGGTCGCCGTCGACGATCTCGCCATGCTCGTCGACCACGATCAGCCGGTCGGCGTCGCCGTCGAGGGCGATGCCGATCTGCGCGCCCGCGGCGACCACGGTCTCGCACAGCGTCAGCGGCGCGGTCGAGCCGACCTGGTCGTTGATGTTCTTGCCGTTGGGGTTGACGCCGATCGCGACGACCTCGGCGCCGAGCTCCCACAATGCCGAGGGCGCGACCTGATAGGCGGCGCCGTTGGCGCAATCGACCACGACCTTGAGCCCGTCGAGCCGCAGATCCTCGGGGAAGGTCGACTTGGCGAAGTGGATGTAGCGGCCGCGCGCGTCCTCGATGCGCTTGGCGCGGCCGATGTCCGGCGAGGGGGCGAGCGGGATCTCGCCGTCGATCAGCGCCTCGATCGCGAGCTCGTCGGCATCGGACAGCTTGTAGCCGTCGGGGCCGAACAGCTTGATGCCGTTGTCGGCATAGGGGTTGTGGCTGGCCGAGATCATCACGCCCATGTCGGCGCGCATCGAATGGGTGAGCATCGCCACCGCGGGCGTGGGCATCGGGCCGACCAGCACCACGTCCATGCCGACGCTGGTGAAGCCGGCGACCAGCGCATTCTCGAGCATATAGCCCGACAGCCGCGTGTCCTTGCCGATCACCACGCGGTGCTTGTGATCGCCGCGGCGGAAGTGCGCGCCGGCCGCCATGCCGACCTGCATCGCCATCGCCGCGGTCATCGGCGCGATGTTGGTCTTGCCGCGAATCCCGTCGGTGCCGAAATATTTTCTTGCCATATCCGTCCGCTTTGCGACCTTGCCGCCTTCCCTGGCGCGCGGTGATAGCGCCGTTCACTCTCAAGGGCGAGTATGTCGCAACCCGCAACCAACATTCCGGCGCGCGCCGCCGCCTTCCTGCTCGGACCGGCGAACCGCGCGCAGCCGATGCGCATCCTCGTCGCGCTGGTCGCCGCGCTGGTGATCGGCGTGGGCGCGGCCGCCTCGGCGCCCGAGCGCGCGCTGGCCGCGGCCGACTGGGTGGCGCCGATCGGGACGATCTGGCTGCACGCGCTGCAGATGACGATCATCCCGCTGGTGGTGTCGCTGCTGATCACCGGCATCTCGGCGACCGCGGAGAAGGCGCGGGCGGGGCGGCTGGCGGGGCGGGCGTTCGCCACCTTCATCGTGCTGCTGTGGTTCTCGTCGGCGATCGGCGGGGCGCTGACGATCCTCTATCTCGACCTGTTCCCGCTCGCCCCGGCCTCGGCGCAGGCGCTGCAGGGCGCGCTGGCCGAGAAGACGCCCGAGATCGGCACGATCCCGCCGTTCATCGACTTCCTCGTCGCGATGGTGCCCTCGAACCCGGTGACCTCGGCGGCGAACGACGCGTTCCTGCCGCTGATCCTGTTCACCACGGTGTTCGCCTTCGCGCTCACCCGGCTGCCGCAGGAGCAGCGCGAGACGCTGACGCGCTTCTTCGAGGCGCTCGGCAACACGATGCTGGTGGTGATCAACTGGGTGCTGTGGCTGGGGCCGATCGGCGTCGCCGCGCTCGCTTATGTCGTGGGCGCGCGCGCCGGGACGGCGGCGTTCGGCGCGCTGCTCCATTATGTCGCGATCCTGTGCGCGGTTGGACTGGTGATGTGGCTGCTCGCGGCGCCGTTCGCGGTGATCGCGGGGCGGGTGTCGCCGATGCGCTACATCCGCGCGGTGGCGCCGTCGCAGGCGGTGGCGTTCTCGACTCAGTCGTCGCTGGCGAGCCTCCCCGCCATGCTCAAGGCCACCGAGAAGCTCGGCGTGCCCGCGGCGCATTCGGGCGTGGCGCTGCCGATCGCGGTGGCGATCTTCCGCTGGACCGGGCCGGCGATGAACTTCGCGGTCGCGATCTATGTCGCGCACCTGCTCGGCATCGAGCTCGGGCCGAGTCAGCTCGCCGCGGGCTGGGTGGTGGCGGCGATCACCACGATGGGCGCGGTCGGGCTGCCCGGCACGATCAGCTTCGTCAGCTCGATCGCGCCGATCGCGACCGCGATGGGGGTGCCGATCCCGATGCTCGGGCTGCTGGTGGCGGTCGAGACGATCCCCGACATCTTCCGCACGCTCGGCAACGTCGCGATGGACGTCAGCGCGACGCGCGTGGTGAGCGCGCGCACCGGCGGCGAGGAAGAGACGCTGGAGGACGAAACCGACCGGCTGCTCAGGGACGAGGGCTAGGTCCCCGGCGGGTCGACCCGCACCATGCCGGCGTCGCGATGCTCGAAGGTCAGGTTGACGCTGCGCGCGCCGACCGGGGCGGTGCGATGCGGCACGCCGCGCGGGACGGTGTAGAGCTGGCCGGGGGCGAGCTCGACGACATGGTCCGCGAACTCGATCCGCAGCCCGCCTTCGATGGAGAGGAAGCTCTCGTCCGAATCGGGATGCACGTGCCAGTAGAAGGGCTCGAACATCGTCGAGATGCGGACGACATGGTCGTTGACCTCCGCGACCGGGTGATTGTCGTAGGTGCCGCTGCCGGCTTCGGCGGCAAGGTCGATCGGTTCGCGGACGGGCATCGGTCGGCTCCCTATTTCATCAGGACGAGTTCTTCCGCCATCGACGGGTGAAGCGCCACGGTCTGGTCGAAATCGGCCTTGGTCAGCCCGGCCTTCACCGCCACGGCCGCCGCCTGGAGGATCTCCGGCGCGTCGGGGCCGATCATGTGGAGGCCGAGCACCTTCCCGGTGTCGGCGGTGCACACCATCTTGTACAGCGCGCGCTCGTTGCGGCCGGCAAGCACGTTCTTCATCGCCCGGAAGTCCGAGGTGTAGACGCGGACCGAGCCGTATTTCTGCTTGGCCTGGCTCTCGGTCAGGCCGACCCCGGCCATCGGCGGGTGGCTGAACACCGCCGAGGGGATGCAGCCATAGTCGACGGTGGTCGGCTTGCCGCCGAACACCGAGTCGGCGAACGCCTGTCCCTCGCGGATCGCGACGGGGGTGAGCTGGACGCGGTTGGTGACGTCGCCCACCGCATAGATGGAATCGACCGAGGACTTGCTGTCGGCGCCGACCACCACCGCGCCCTTGGCGTCGAGCTCGACCCCGGCCTCCTCGAGCCCGAGATTCCCGGTGTTGGGCACGCGGCCGGTGGCGAAGATGAGGCAATCGACGTCGAGATCCTCATGGTTGGTCATCGACACGCGGAGGCTGCCGTCGGCCTGCTTCTCGATGCCCTTGAACTCGGCGTGGAAGCGGAAGTCGATGCCCTTGGTCATGCTGATCTGGAGCAGGCGGTCGCGGATCTGCTCGTCATAGCCGCGCAGGATCACGTCGGTGCGGTTGATGAGCGTGACCTTCGAGCCGAACTCGTTGAAGATGCCGGCGAACTCGTTGGCGATATAGCCCGCGCCGGCGATCAGCACGCGCCTGGGCAGCTTGTCGAGGTGGAACACCTCGTTCGAGGTGATGCCGTGCTCGTGGCCGGGGCAATGCGGGACGGCGGGGCGCGCGCCGACCGCGATCAGGATCCTGCCAGCGCTGACCGTGCGGCCGCTCGCCAGCGTCACCTCGTTCGGGCCGGAGACGGTGGCGCGCTCGTGGATGATCTCGACGCCATGGCTGTCGAGCGTGCTGATGTACGCCTTGTTGAGCCGGTCGACCTCGGCGAGGACATTGTCGCGCAGCACCGTCCAGTCGAAGCCGCAATCGGGCACGTTCCAGCCGAAGCGGCGCGCGTCCTTGAGGTCCTCGGCGAAATGCGCGCCGTAGACGAGCAGCTTCTTGGGCACGCAGCCGCGGATCACGCAGGTGCCGCCGACGCGATACTCCTCGGCGATCGCGACCTTCGCGCCGTGCGCCGCGGCGACGCGCGAGGCGCGCACCCCGCCCGATCCGGCGCCGATCACGAAGAGGTCGTAGTCGTAGTCAGCCATTCACTTGCTCCCGCTCATCGCGCCGGAGCCGCAGATAGGCGCGTGCCGCCAGGATGCCAACGGATCGGGCGCCGGGTTCGCGGGTTTAATCCATGTAAGGAGAGACCCGATGCACATCATCCTCGGGGGTACGGGCCATGTCGGCTCGGCGGTGGCGAGCGCGCTGCTCGCCCAAGGCCAGCCGGTGACGATCGTCAGCCACGATCGCGGCAAGGCGGGCGAGTGGAAAGCCAAGGGCGCCAGGGTCGCGATCGCCGACATCCTCGACGTGCGCGCGCTAACCGATGTGTTCTGCAGCGGCACGCGCGCCTTCCTGCTCAATCCGCCCGCCGCGCCGCACACCGACACCGATGCGCAGGAGCGCCGCACGGTCGAGGCGATCCTCACCGCTGCGGAAGGATCGGGGCTGGAGAAGCTGGTGGCCGAATCGACCTATGGCGCGCAGCCGGGCGACCGTTGCGGCGACCTCAACACGCTGTGGGAGCTGGAGCGCGGACTGGCCGAGCAGCCGATCCCCTATGCGGTCAATCGCGGGGCCTATTATTTCAGCAACTGGGCGGCGAACCTGGCGGAAGTGCGCGAAGAGGGCGTGCTGCGGACCATGTTCGACCCGGATTTCGAGCTGCCGATGGTCGCGCCGGCGGACCTGGGCAAGCATGCCGCGGCGCTGATGACCGACGACCGCACCGGCATCTTCTTCGTCGAGGGGCCGCGGCGCTACACCCCGCAGGACGTCGCCAACGCCTTCGCCGCGGCGCTCGGCCGCAGCGTGCGGGTCGAGACCACCCCGCGCGAGCAATGGGTGCCGGCGTTCAAGGCGATCGGCTTCTCCAGCCCGGCGGCGGAAAGCTATGCGCGGATGACCGGCGCGACGGTGGACGATCCGGATTTCCCGGACGATCCGGTGCGCGGCGTGGTGCGGCTGGAGGACTATATCTCCGCGCTGGTGATGCGCGAAGTGGAGGTGGCTTAGCGCGAAGACTATCCTCCCCCGCCAGGGGGAGGTGGCGCGGAAGGCGACGGAGGGGGCGGAAGCACATCACTCAAATGTTCTGGCATCCGCCCCCTCCGTCAGCTTCGCTGACACCTCCCCCTGGCGGGGGAGGATCGATAGCGATCTAGCCGAACGCGCGGCGGATGAGATCGGTGGTCGAGGGGTCGAAGTCCTGCCCGCCCTTGTCGGCCGCCTTGGCCATCTCCTTGCCCAGCTCGACGCCGAACTGGTCGAACGGGTTGATGCCGAGCAGGGCGGCGTTCACGAAGGTGCGCTGCTCGTAGAAGGCGATCAGCGCGCCGAGCGTGCGCGGGTCGAGCTCGTCGAGCAGGATCGTGGTCGAGGGGCGGTCGCCGGGATAGGCGCGCGCGGCGTCGTCATTGGCGCGGCCGGCCATCAGCGCGGCGCCCTGGGCGAAGGCGTTGATCAGCAGCTGGCGGTGGTGGTCCTCCGACTGGCTGTCACCGGGCTCGATCACCGCGACGAATTCGAGCGGGACGAGGTGCGTGCCCTGGTGGAGCAGCTGGAACACGGCGTGCTGCGCGTCGGTGCCGACCCCGCCCCAGGTGATCGGCGCGGTGGCGCGGCCGACGGGCTCGCCCGCGGCGGTGACGCCCTTGCCGTTCGACTCCATCTCGAGCTGCTGGAGATAGGGCGGGAGCAGGCGCAGCCGCTCGTCATAGGCGAACACGCCGCGCGTCTCGCAGCCGCGCACCTGCGTGTAATAGAGGTCGGCGAAGGCGGCGAGGACCGGGGCGTTGCTCTTGAGGTCGGTCAGGCGGAAATGGCGGTCCATCTCGGCGGCGCCGTCGAGCAGCGCCTCGAACGCGTCCCAGCCCAATGCGAGCGCGGCGGGGAAGCCGATCGACGACCACAGCGAATAGCGGCCGCCGACGCTCTCGGCGAAGGGGAGGATGCGAGTCTCGTCGACGCCCCATTCGATCGCCTTGTCGGGCGCGGCGGTGAGCGCGATGACATGGCCATAGGGATCCTCGACGCCATGCTCGCGCATCCAGTCGAGCGCGCTCTCGGCGTTGAGCAGGGTCTCGGTGGTGGTGAAGGTCTTCGACGCGACCGCGATCAGCGTGGCGTGGGGATCGAAGCTTGCGATCGCCTCCTCGAGCGCGCAGCCGTCGACATTGGAGACGATCGCGACGTCGTAGCGCGCGCCGTCGCGGCCGAGCGCGTCGACCAGCAGCTCGGGGCCGAGCGCCGAGCCGCCGATGCCGATGTGCAGGACATGGGCGACGGGGCCCAGCGCCTCGGCCTCGATCGCGTCGATCAGGCCGCGCATGCGGGCGTGGAAGGCGGCGGCACGGGCGACGCTGTCCTCTGCGCCCTCGCCGCGTTCGGCGGTGTGCTCGGCGGCGCGGCCCTCGGTGACGTTGACCGTCTCGCCGGCGAACAGCGCGTCGCGCCGGGCGGCGAGGCCGGCCGACTTGGCGAGCGCGGCGAAGGCATCGAGCGCGGCGGCGTCGAGATGCGTCTTGGAGAAGTCGAAATGGATGCCGGCGACGTCGGCGGTGAGCAGCGCGAGGCGGCTCGAATCGGTGGCGAACAGCTGCTTGAGCGGGGTGCGGGGCAGGCTTTCGATCGCGGTCCAATCGGGGGTGGTCATCGCCTGTCTCCTGTGATTTGGGCGGCATGTAGCGTGCCGTTTCGGGCATCGCCAGATGGGCTGGCGCCTTCCACCGCCTTGACGCTGCCACACAGCCCGCGCAGAGCAGGCATCCATGGACGATACCGCCACCGCCGCCGATTCCGCCCCGGCCTCCGCCCACGCCCCCAAGCCGCGCTCCGAATGGCGCGACACGCTGAGCTTCCTGATCAAGCTCGCGATCCTGGTGTTCGTGGTGCGCAGCTTCATCTTCGCGCCGTTCAGCATCCCCTCGGGATCGATGCTGCCGCGGCTGCTGGTCGGCGACTATCTGTTCATCACCAAATGGAATTACGGCTATTCCAAGCACTCGCTGCCGTGGAGCCTGCCGCTGATCCCCGGCCGCATCTTCGCCGAGGATCCGACGCGCGGCGACGTTGTGGTGTTCAAGGCGCCGCCCGAGGCCGATACCGACTGGATCAAGCGCGTGATCGGCCTGCCCGGCGACACGGTGCAGATGCGCGGCGGCCAGCTGATCCTCAACGGCCAGCCGATCCCCAAGCAGCGAATCGCCGATTTCGTGCTGCCGATCACGCCCAATTTCCCGATCGAGGGGCCGGGCACCGGCGGCGGCTGCGCGCCCGATTTCGTCGAGTCGGGGCCGAACGGCACGCAATTGTGCCGCATTCCGCGCTTCCGCGAGACGCTGCCCAACGGCAAGAGCTACGAAGTGCTCGACGAGGGCCCGAACCCCGCCGCCGACGATACCGAGCTGTTCACCGTGCCCGCCGGCCATGTGTTCCTGATGGGCGACAACCGCGACGATTCGGCCGACAGCCGCTTCATCCCGATGCTCGACAGCGACGGCCGCAACCGCGGCGGGATCCGCTTCGTGCCGATGGAGAATCTCCAGGGCAAGGCGGTGGTGAGCTTCTGGTCGACCGACGGCAGCGCGAGCTGGGTGCTGCCCTGGACCTGGTTCACCGCAGCGCGCTGGAACCGCATCGGGGAAGGTTTTTGAGCGAGGCGCTGGCCGACTGGCTGGCGCGGGTGCTGGGTGAGGCTCCGGCGGCGCTGGCGGGTTACGAACGGGCGCTGACGCATGGCAGCCAGGGCGCGGCCAATTACGAGCGGCTCGAGTTCCTCGGCGACCGGGTGCTGGGGCTGACGGTCGCCGAATGGCTGTACGAGCGCTTTCCCGACGAGCCCGAGGGCAAGCTGTCGCGCCGCTTCAACTCGCTGGTGACCGGGCAGGTGTGCGCGGAGGTGGCGCGCGAGATCGGCGTGGCGGCGCACCTCAAGCTCGGCAAGCAGGCGCGCGACGACGGCGCGGCGTCGAGCGACAATGTGCTGGGCGACGTGATGGAGGCGCTGATCGGCGCCTATTTCCGCGAGCGCGGGTTCGATGCGGCCAAGGCGCTGGTGCGGCGGCTGTGGGACAGCCGGATCGACGCGCAGGCGGCGGCGCCCAAGCATCCCAAGTCGGCGCTGCAGGAATGGGCGGCGGCGAACAACCGGCGCGCGCCCGAATATGAGCTGGTGGAGCGGTCCGGCCCCGGCCATGCGCCGCGCTTCAAGGTGCTGGCGCGGATCGGCAAGCTCGCCGAGGCCGAGGGCGAGGGCAGCTCCAAGCAGGAAGCCGAGACCGCGGCGGCGGCGGCGTTGCTGGCGGCGGTGAGCTAGACCAGCTTGCCGCCGGGCCCGTCGCCGAACATCTGCGACCAGCCGCTGCGCGTATCCATATACTCCCGGACCTGCGCGACGCGGCCGTCCGCGACCACGAACACGAAGCAATAGGACAGCTCGTAGCCGCGGCCGTTGACGAGGGTGGCGCGCATCCGCTCCTCGACCAGCACGAGATCGCCGGCCGCCGCCATGGTGCGGAAGTCGATCGCGACATCGGCGACGAACAACCGGCCGAACTCGTGCGCGATGAAGCGGGCGATCTCGTCCGGCCCGCGCATGTGGTGCGGATAATCGAGCGCGACCGCGGTGGCGTTGCCGGGCGGGGCGATCCATTCGGCGTCCGCGGTGAAGCAGGCGGCGATCCGCTCCGCATCGCGCGATGCGAAGGCTTCCCATGCCGCGGCGACGATTGTGCTGTTGTCCATGGCGAACGTGCTAGCGGCGCGTCCCGGACGCCGCGCTCCGGAAGTTGCGGTCAAGATTGCGCGCCGGTAGGGGCTGGCGATGAACATCGAACAACAACGCTGCGGCCTGGTCGCCGTGGTCGGCGCCCCCAATGCGGGCAAGTCGACGCTGGTGAACGCGCTGGTCGGGCAGAAGGTGGCGATCGTCAGTCCCAAGGCGCAGACGACGCGCGCGCGGCTGATGGGGATCGCGATCGAGGGCGACGCGCAGCTGCTGCTGGTCGACACGCCGGGCATCTTCGATCCCGCGCGGCGGCTCGACCGGGCGATGGTCGCGGCGGCGTGGGAAGGGTCCGAGGGCGCCGACCTGATCGCGCTGGTGGTCGACGGCAAGGGCGGCATCGGGCCCAAGGTGCGCGCGGTCGCCGAGGGGCTCAAGGCGCGGCGCGAGAAGAAGCTGCTGGTGCTCAACAAGGTCGATGTGGCCGACAAGCCGCGGCTGCTGGGGCACGCGGCGACGCTCAACGAGCTGGTCGAGTTCGACGACACCTATTTCGTCTCGGCGACCACCGGCGACGGGGTGGCCGAGCTGAAGGCGGCGCTGGCGGCGAAGATGCCGGCGGGGCCGTGGCATTTCCCGGAGGACCAGGTGTCGGACGCGACCGATCGCATGCTGGCGGCCGAGATCACGCGCGAGCAGCTCTACCACCTGCTCCATGCCGAGCTGCCCTATGCCACCGCGATCGAGACCGAGCAGTACAAGGAACGCGAGGACGGGTCGGTCGAGATCTACCAGCAGATCCTGGTCGGCCGCGAGAGCCAGCGCGCGATCGTGCTGGGCAAGGGCGGGGCGCGGATCAAGCAGATCGGGGCGAACGCGCGGGCCGAGCTGATCAGGCTGCTGGGGGTGAAGGTGCACCTCTATCTCCACGTCAAGGTGCGGCCGGACTGGGAAGAGGACCGCAGCCTCTATCGCGAGATCGGGCTCGACTGGGTGGATTGACGGCTGAGGCTCCTATCCTCCCCGCCAGGGGGAGGTGTCGGCCGCAGGCTGACGGAAGGGGCGGAAGCGGTTCGCAAGTGGGTGGAGGCATCGCTGTCCTTCCCCTCCGTCGCCTTCGGCGCCACCTCCCCCTGGCGGGGGAGGATTCTGGAATCCCAGCCTCAATTCAGCAGCGAATCGACCCATTCGGGGACCAGCGTGCCCGCCGGGCCGAGGCGGGATTCCGCGAACCAGGCGCTGCCTTCGGAGCGGTTGAGGTTGAGCTCGAGCGTGTCGGCGCCGGACGAGCGCGCGGTGCGCACGAAGCCGGCGGCGGGATAGACCGCGCCCGAGGTGCCGATCGAGACGAACAGGTCGGCGCGGGCGATGGCGGCGTCGATCGCTTCCATCCGGTAGGGCATCTCGCCGAAGAAGACGATGTCGGGACGCAGCGCCGGTGCACCGCACGCCGCGCAGCGGGTGCGGGGCGGGAGCGAATCCGTCCAGGGCGTGCGCGCGCCGCATTCGGCGCAGAGCGACGAGTTGAGCTCGCCATGCATGTGGATCAGGCGCCTGGAGCCCGCGCGCTCGTGCAGGTCGTCGACATTCTGGGTGACGAGCAGGAATTCGCCGGGCCATTGCGCATC
>NZ_JBCNMA010000034.1:0-27296 GCF_039595165.1 Sphingomonas sp. | reverse complement strand
GTCGGGCCATTGGTCGAGCCTGGGCGCCTCGAGATAGGCCGGGCCGGAGCCGTCGAGGGTGAAGTGCGCGTGGCGGGTGGCGGCGCAGTTCGGGATCATCGCGACCGGCTTGCCCGCGGCGTGGCAGGGCGCGTCCATGATCTTGACGTCGAGGATGGTCGAGAGACCGCCGAGGCCCTGCGCGCCGATGCCGAGCGCGTTGACCTTGTCGAAGATCTCGATGCGCAGCGCCTCGAGATCGTTCTGCGGGCCGCGCTGCTTGAGCGTCGCCATGTCGATCTGCTCCATCAGCGCCTTCTTGGCGAGCAGCACGCAATGCTCGGCGGTGCCGCCGATGCCGATGCCGAGCATGCCCGGCGGGCACCAGCCGGCGCCCATCTGGGGGAGCATCTCCAGCACCCAGTCGACGATCGAATCCGACGGGTTCATCATCTTGAACTTGGACTTGTTCTCCGACCCGCCGCCCTTGGCCGCGACGTCGATGTGAACCTTGTCGCCCACGACCATCTCGACATGCAGCACGCACGGCGTGTTGTCGCGGGTGTTGCGGCGGGTGAAGGCGGGGTCGGCGAGGACCGAGGCGCGCAGCTTGTTCTCGGGGTGGAGATAGGCGCGGCGCACGCCCTCGTCGACGACCTCCTGCAAGCTACGCGAGGTGTCGTCGAGGCGGCAGTCCATGCCCCATTTCACGAACACGTTGACGATGCCGGTGTCCTGGCAGATCGGGCGATGCCCTTCGGCGCACATGCGGCTGTTGGTGAGGATCTGGGCGATCGCGTCCTTGGCCGCGGGGGACTGCTCGGCCTTGTACGCCTCGCCCAGCGCGCGGATGTAATCCATCGGGTGGTAGTAGCTGATGAACTGGAGCGCGTCGGCGACGCTCTCGATCAGATCGGCGGCCTTGATGGTAACCATGGCATGTCCCTGCATGTCTGCTTTTGCCCGACCCTTTAGCGGATGACAGGGCGCGCGCCAGCCGCTAACCGCGCGGCGTGTTCCGCCGGTTCGTCCTTCGTCATCCGCGTATTGCCGCCGCGCTGCTCGCGCTCGCGCTGGCGATGAAACTGGCGGTGCCGGCGGGATTCATGCCGGTGGCCGGGCCGGGACAGATCATGGTGCTGGTGTGTACCGAGTTCGGCCCGCAGCACGTCGCGATCGAGGTGCCGGGGATGCCGGCCAAGCCGGACGAGTCCGCCAAGATGAACCAGCCCTGCGTGTTCGCCGGGCTGGGGCTGGCGTGGCTGCCGGGGGCGGACCCGGTGCTGCTCGCGGCGGCGCTGGTGTTCATTCTCGCGCTCGGCTTTGCCGCGGTGGTGGCGCCGCTGCTGGCGCGCAGGCCCCGTCTGAGGCCGCCACTGCGCGGACCGCCGCTGACCGCCTGATCCCTTCGCCAGATTGACGAAACGCGCGTGCGGGCATGTCCCGCGCGCTGATCAGGATTGTTCGAACATGAAAAGCTATCACGCGGCGGCGCTGCTCGCCGCCACTTGCCTTGCCGCACCCGCCTGGGCCGAAGACGACCCGCAAGCACGGGAGCCCGATGTCATCGTGACCGGCACGGCTAATCCGGAGGATCCGCCCGTCGTCGCCGAAGCGCGCGAGCGGCTCGCGCGCACGCCCGGCTCGGTCTCGGTCGTCGCGGCCGAGGCCTATGAGGACCGTTTTGCGGTCGGCACGCCTGATATCCTGCGCGACGTGCCCGGCGTGCTCGCCGCCAAGCGCTATGGCGAGGAGGGGCGCCTCTCGATCCGCGGCTCGGGGCTCGACCAGAGCTTCCATCAGCGCGGCGTGCTGCTGGCGCAGGACGGCGTGCCGTTCGCCGATGCCGACGGCTTTTCCGACTTCCAGAAGATCGATCCGCTCGGCGCGCGCTATGTCGAGGTCTACAAGGGCGGCAACGCGCTGCGCTTCGGCGGCGCGCAACTCGGCGGCGCGATCAACTTCGTGACGCCCAACGGCAAGACCGCGCAATCGACCTTCCTGTTCCGGCTCGAGGGCGGCAGCGACGAGACGATCCGCGGCGCAGCGGCGGGGTCGGGCACGGCAGGCGCGTTCGACTATTATGCGGGGGTCAACGCCTTCCACAGCGACGGCTATCGCGTGCAAGGCTGGACCGATCAGCTGCGCGCCACGCTGAATCTCGGTTACAGTTTCGGCGAGGACAGCGAGGTGCGCGCGATCCTCTACGCCGCGGATATCGGCCAGGGGGTGCCGGGTACGGTGACGCTGGCGCAGGCGCTGAACGATCCGCGCGCGCCCGGCGCCGCGACGGTCGCGCAGAACCAGCGGCGTGACCAGAACGTCTATCGCGTCACGCTGCAGACGCGGCTGCGGCTCAGCGATGCGCTGGTGTTCGAGGGCGGAGTCTATGCAACGCAGACCGACCTGTTCCATCCGGTCGGCATCTTCATCCTGCAGGATACCGACACCCAGGGCGCGTTCGGGCGCTTCGACTGGTCGGGTGAACTGGCGGGGCTGAAGTCCGACTTGTTCTTCGGCGCCTTCTATCGCGAGGGCGGGACCGAGCAGGACCTGTTCGTCAACATGGCGAGCGCGCAGGGGCCGCGGATCGGCGACTCGAAGCAGGTCGGCAATGCGCTCGACCTGTTCGCCGAGGGACGTGTGTTCGTGACGCCCGAGCTGGCGCTGGTCGCCGGGGCGAGCTGGGGGCATGCCGGGCGCGATTACCGCAACCACCTGACGGGCGGCACCGCCGAGCGCAGCTACGAATGGTTCGCGCCGCGCGCCGGGCTGCTGTTCGAGCGTGGGGGCATGCAGGTCTATGCCAATGTCACGCGATCGGTGGAGCCGCCGCACTTCGGCGCGCTGGCGCAGGCCAACCTCCTCGGATCGGTGTTCGTGCCGCTCGATCCGCAGCGCGCCTGGACCGCGGAAGTGGGAACTCGCGGACGCGAGGGCGCGATCGCGTGGGACGTCACCTATTATCACGCCTGGGTGAAGGGCGAGCTGCTGAGCTTCCAGACCTCGCCCACCATTCCCGCGACGGTGTTCAATGCGGACAAGACCCGGCACCAGGGGGTCGAGGCCAGCCTCGACTGGTGGATCCTGGACAGCGCGGAAACGCGGCTGCGGTTGCGGCAGACCTATGCCTGGTCCGATTTCCGCTTCGACGGCGATCCCGTCTATGGCGACAACCGGCTGCCGATCGCGCCGGTGCACCAGTATCGCGCGTCGCTGCGCTACGAGGGCGGCGGCGGGCTGTTCGCCGAGCCGTCGCTCGACTGGCGGCCGCGCTCGACCTGGGCGGACTACCGCAACAGCTTCCGCGTGCCGGGCTATGCGACGTTCGGCGTGGGCGCGGGGATCGAGCTCGGCAACGGCCTCACCGTCTTCGTCGATGCGCGCAACCTGGCCGACAAACATTATGTCGCCGACCAGTCGGCGGCGGTGGTCGCCAATGCCGCGAGCGCGATCTTCCACCCCGGCGAGGGGCGGACGGTGCTGGGCGGCGTAAGAGCGCGGTTCTAGGCGGCGCGCGGGGTCAGGGCGCGCAGCCGCCGTCCCTGACCCCGCTGACGCTGCCGGTGCCGAGGACGATCTTGGCGCGGCGGGAGAAGGTGAGGGCTTGCCAGCGGCCCGAATTGCCGGTGGCGGTGCGGCTGCGCAGGAAGGTGAGGTGGAGCAACTCGAACTGCTCGTCGTCGATGCGGCCGGTGTCGATCAGGCAGGTCCATTGATCGACATTCCATCGATAGTCGCGCGACACGCCGTCCTGATCGACCGCTTCACTGAGGCCCTGGTACCAGGCGAGCATCGCCTTGAGGCGTGCCGGGCGCTCGGCAGCGGGGAGGGCGGCGAGCTTGCGGCGCAGGCGCGCGGCGTCCTCGTCATTGGGCAGGGTCTTCTGCTGGACGCGCGTGTCGATCGCCCAGCGGACTTTCCGCGCGGTGATCGGGCCGGCGGGCCAGAGGCGGAACAGCTCGGCGCGGACTTCGAGGAGGAGCGCGACATAGGCGTCGGTCTGCACCTGGAGCATCGCGTCATGCTCGAAGATGCGGGTGAGCTCGGCGAGGGCGCTCGGGTCGAGCTTGCCGTCGGGGCCGTGGGCGGCGAGGATCGCGGCGCGGCATTTGTCGCGGACCGGGGTGGCGAGGCAGTGTTTCGAGAAGAACAGCTTGCCGTAGGTCGGGGCGAGCTCGCGCAGGGTGCGCTTGAAGCGGGCGCGGCTGCGGAAACTGGCGCGCCACGCTTTCAGCACCGGCTGGAGGCTGCCGGTGCCGTAATTCCATTGCGACATGCCGACCGATACGAGCTGGCTGTCGAAATTGCCGACCGGCATCGCCCAGCAGCCCATCGTCTCGGGAATCGAGGTCTCGCGCATGCGGGCGAAGATCGCGGCGCGGTCGAGGCCGATCTCGGCGAGCTGGGCGGCGGCTTGCGGGTCGAGTGTAAGGTGGGGGAGGTCGCCGACTTCGCGGCAGGGCGGGCGATCCTGCGCGGCGGCGGGGAGGGTGAGGAGCAGCGCCGCGAGGACGATCCAGTATTTCACCTCATCCCCCTATCGTCACCCCGGCCTCGAGCCGGGGCTGGGCTGACCTGCTCGACCGAATTCAGAAGAAGCCCTGGCCCGGGTCAAGCCCGGGCTGACGAAGGGTGGCGTTGAATCCTCCCCCCGGCGGGGGAGTGGCGCCGCAGGCGACGGGGGGGACACGAGCCGCTAATGGTCTGGCATCCTCCCCCTCCGTCAGCTTCGCTGACACCTCCCCCTGGCGGGGGAGGATTGGTACGTCACAGCACGTAGCGGCTGAGGTCCGTATTCCGGGCGATGCTGGCGAGTTGCTGGTCGACATAGGCGGCGTCGACCACCAGCGACGCGCCGCCGCGGTCCTCGGCGTCGAAGCTGACTTCTTCAAGCAGCTTCTCCATCACCGTCTGCAGGCGGCGCGCGCCGATATTCTCGACCTCGACATTCACCTCGGCGGCGATGCGCGCGATGGCGCGGATGCCGTCCTGGGTGAAGTCGACGCTCACGCCCTCGGTGCCGATCAGCGCCTTGTACTGCTCGGGCAGCGAGGCCTTGGTGTCGGAGAGGATCGCGACGAAATCATCCTCGGTCAGGCCCTTGAGTTCAACGCGGATCGGCAGGCGGCCCTGCAATTCGGGCAGCAGGTCGCTCGGCTTGGCGACGTGGAACGCGCCCGAGGCGATGAACAGGATGTGGTCGGTCTTCATCGGCCCGTATTTGGTCGAGACCGTGGTGCCCTCGATCAGCGGCAGCAGGTCGCGCTGCACCCCCTCGCGGCTGACCGAGCCGCCGCGCACGTCGCTCACCGCGATCTTGTCGATCTCGTCGAGGAAGACGATGCCGTTGGCCTCGGCGTCCGCCAGCGCGGCGCGCGCGACGTCGTCCTGGTCGAGGCGCTTGTCGGCTTCCTCCTCGACCAGCTTGGCCCAGGCGGCGTGGACGTTCATCTTGCGCCGCTTGAGCTGCGGGCCGCCGAACCCCTTCATCATCTCGGAGAGGTTGATCATCTGCGGGCCGGCGCCGGGGATCTCGAACGGCATGCCGCCGGCCGCCTCGACCTCGATCTCGATCTCACTGTTGTCGAGATGCCCTTCGTTGAGCCGCTGCCGGAAGGATTCGCGGGTGGCCTGCGAACTGTCCTTGCCGGTCAGCGCGTCGAGCAGCCGGGTCATCGCCGCGGCCTCGGCCTTGTCCTTGACCGCGGTGCGGCGGCGCTCCTTCTCCAGCCGGATCGCTTCCTCGACCAGGTCGCGGGCGATCTGCTCGACGTCGCGGCCGACATAGCCGACCTCGGTGAACTTGGTCGCCTCGACCTTCACGAAGGGCGCGTCGGCGAGCTTGGCGAGGCGGCGGCTGATCTCGGTCTTGCCGCAGCCGGTCGGGCCGATCATCAGGATGTTCTTGGGCGTCACCTCGTCGCGCAGGTCGGGCTTGAGCTTCTGACGGCGCCAGCGGTTGCGCAGCGCGACGGCGACCGCGCGCTTGGCTTCCTTCTGGCCGATGATGTGCGCGTCAAGCGCGGCGACGATGGCTTTTGGGGTCAGGTTGTCGTTCATTCTGGCTCGTTCGATTCTCAGGCTTTTTCGGGAATGTAGGGCGTGCCGGGGCGAGCGGCGAGGGCAGCGGCGATCGGCTGGTCGATGCGGTCGATCATGAAGCCGGGATAGCCGCGCGGGCCGGCGGTGAGCGCGTCCAGCTCGGCGACCTCGTCCGGCGCGAGCGCGAGGTTCACCGCGGCGAGGTTGTCGTCGAGCTGGTGCGGCTTGGTCGCGCCGATGATGACGCTGGAGACGGTGGGCTTGGCGAGCACCCAGGCGAGCGCGACCTGCGCCACGCTGGCGCCATGGCCCGCGGCGATCTCGCGCATGCGGTCAATCAGGGCGAAGCCCTTCTCGCGGTCGAAGGGCACGCCGTCGTGCGTCGCGAGGCGGTCGTCGGCCTCGCCCATATTGTCGCGGCTGTACTTGCCGGTGAGGAAGCCGCCGCCGAGCGGGCTCCACGCGGTGACGCCGAGGCCGTAGCGCTGCGACATCGGCACCAGCTCGGCCTCGATGTCGCGCGACACCAGCGAGTAGAGCAGCTGGCCATGAGTGAACGGCGCCCAGCCATTGGCGCGTTGCAGCTCCATCGCCGCCGCGACCTTCCATGCCGGCCAGTTGGAATAGCCGAGATAGCGCGCCTTGCCCGCGCGCACGATCGCGTCGAGCGCCTGGAGCGTCTCCTCGAGCGGCGTGTTGCGGTCGTCGCGATGGGCGATGAAGATGTCGACATGATCGGTGCCGAGCCGCTTGAGGCTGTGGTCGATCGACCAGTGGAGATGCGCCGCCGAGAGGCCCGAGCGGTTGAGCGGCTGGTGCATGCGCCAGCCGGCCTTGGTCGCGATCACCACCTCGTCGCGGCGGCCGGCGAGGATCTGGCCGAGCACCTCCTCGGACTCGCCGTCGGAATAGACGTCGGCGGTGTCGAAGAAGTTGATCCCGGCATCGAGCGCGCGCCCGACCAGCGCCGCGGCGTCCTTGAGCTCGGTCTTGGCGATCGCGGCGAGGCCGCCGCCGCGCGTGAAGGTCATCGTGCCGAAGGACAGGCGCGAGACGATCAGGCCGCTGTCGCCGAGGCGGGAGTAGAGCATCGCGATGTTCCCCGGGGGTCAGGCGGCGTCGAGCGCTTCGACGGTGAGCCGGTCGTTGGTGTAGACGCAGACGTCGGCGGCGATCTGCATCGCCTTGCGGCAGATCGTCTCGGCATCCTGCTCGTAATCGACCAGCGCGCGGGCGGCGGCGAGGGCATAGTTGCCGCCCGAGCCGATCGCGGCGATGCCGGCCTCGGGCTCGAGCACGTCGCCATTGCCGGTGATGATCAGCGTGATGTCCTTGTCGGCGACGATCAGCATCGCCTCGAGGTTGCGGAGGTATTTGTCGGTGCGCCAGTCCTTGGCGAGCTCGACCGCGGCGCGCATCAGCTGGCCCTGGTGGCGCTCGAGCTTGCCCTCGAGCCGCTCGAACAGGGTGAAGGCGTCGGCGGTGGCGCCGGCGAACCCGGCGATGACCCTCCCGTCGCCCAAGGGACGGACCTTCCGGGCGTTGGGTTTCATGACGGTGTGGCCCTGGGTCACCTGGCCGTCCCCGGCGATGACCACGCGGCCGTTGCGGCGCACGGAGAGAATCGTCGTGCCGTGCCACTTCATGCTGTCGCTCATGGCGGCGCATATGGGGAGGGGGCGGCGATCCGCACAAGTCCCCTCCCCCGCGGGCTGGAAGTTTACACTAGGTTGACACTGTCGTGCCGCGCGCGGCTATTTCTCCACGCCCTTGATCTTCCCCCATTGGCGCGCGGCGGTGTAGCCGAGATAGCCGGTGCCGAAGAGCGCGTAGAGCGGCTCGGGGATGCCGGCGAGATAGGCGTTCATGCCGTCGGCGATGCCCTTGGCCATGTCGGGCTGGACCGCGCCGATCAGGCCCATCGGGATCGCCCACAGCAGCAGCGCGTACATGACGTAGAGGAAGCTCGGCCGCGCGCGGCTGGTCCAGGGATCGGCCGACTGCGCCTCGGCGACGATCGCCGAGAGCTGGGTGCGCACGGCCTCCATCTCCTGCGTGCCTTCGAGCTTGAGCAGCTCGAGCTTGGCCTGGTCGCGCGCCTTGGGGTCGGGGATGATCTTGTCGATGATGCCCGCGATCGGGCCGATGATGCCTTCGATGATGCTCATTCCGGTTTCCTTTCGAAAGTTGACGCCAGGTTGACACTATCGACGTGTTCACGAACCGATACGGTTCGCGAGCCAGCCGTAGAGAAAGGCTTCGTCGGCGGGGCGGCGCTCGGCCAAAGCGAGGTAGCGCTCGCCCTGCAGCGCCTCGACCGCCTTGATCAGCACCGTTTCGCCGGGCGGACCGCGGCGGTCGAGGAACGCGGCCAGCGCGGCGAGCGTCGCCGGGCCGATCGCGCCGTCGACGGCCATGTCGGGATAGTCCTTCCCGTTGCGGTTGAGCGCATTGAGCGCGCGCTGGAGAAAGCGCGCCGCGACCGCCGGCCCCATGTTGATGCCGGTGTCGAACAACTCGGCGGCGAGCATGGGCGCGCGCTCCGCGACATCGGCGATGCGCGGCCGCAGCCAGTAGAGCCGGCGATAGATCGCCTCGGCCTCGTCGCGCGGGAAGACGCGCATGTCGCCGGTGAAGCCGTGCCGCCGCGCGACCGCCTCGGTGATCCCCCAGCGCGTCGGCCCGCCGCGGTCGGCGGGATGATTGGAGTAACCGCCCTCGCGGGCGATCACCTCCTCGATCAGTTCGTCGATGGTCATTCATGTCCTCCTGCTACGCGACTCGGAATAACCTATCTGGTTCGTTGTAGGAAAGCGGAGATTGCACTTCTATCGTCATCCCGGCCTTGAGCCGGGACGAGGCTGCCTTCCTCGGCCGCCGAAAAAGCCCGGCCCCGGCTCAAGGCCGGGGTGACGAGGGGGAACAGGCCGGGTGACGAAGGGGAATTGGCCGGGGTGACGGAGGGGTGGTGAGGGGCTAGAGCGGCGCCCATGGCCAAGACCCGACCCGATCAGTTGCTCGTCGAGCGCGGGCTGGCGGAGAGCCGGACGCGCGCGCAGGCGCTGATCCTGGCGGGGCTGGTGTTCAGCGGCGACAAGCGCGTGGACAAGCCCGGCCAGCCGATCGCGCCCGACGCGCCGTTGGAGGTGAAGGGGCGCGATCACCCCTGGGTGTCGCGCGGCGGGGTCAAGCTGGCGCACGCGCTCGACCATTTCGGGATCGATCCCTCAGGCATGGTGGCGATCGACGTGGGGTCCTCGACCGGCGGGTTCACCGACGTGCTGCTGACGCGCGGCGCCGTGCGGGTCTATGCGGTGGATAGCGGGACCAACCAGCTCGCGTGGAAGCTGCGGCAGGACGAGCGCGTCGTGGTGCACGAGCAGACCAGCGCGCGGGTGCTGACGCGCGCGCATATCCCCGAGCCGGTCGACCTGGTGGTGTGCGACGCGAGCTTCATCGGGCTCGCCAAGGTGCTCGAGCGGCCCTTCGCCTTCGTGCGCGCGGGGGCGTGGGTGGTGGCGCTGATCAAGCCGCAGTTCGAGGCCGGGCGCGACGAAGTGGGCAAGGGCGGCGTGGTGCGCGATCCGGCGGTGCACGAGCGGGTGTGCGGCGAGGTGGTGGCCTGGCTGGAAGGCGCGGGGTGGCACGTCGAGGGCGTGACGCGCAGCCCGATCACCGGACCGGAGGGGAATGTCGAGTTCCTGGTCGCGGCGCGCGCGCGAAGCGCGGGGGAGTGGGCGGGCGAATCGCTTGAGGCTTGAGACCCCCAGCTTTCGCTGGGGTGACGGGTTGCTTCCTAATCACCCATAGCCATTGCGCATGCGCTCCGCCGCGCGCACGACCGCCCGCCCGACCGGCGGCGGCTTCGCCGGGTCGGGCCAGGAGGGCGCGGTGGTCCAGCCGAGATGGGGGAGGCTGACGCTGCGCTTGCCCGACAGATCGGTGCGCGCGACGATCAGGCCCTTTTCCTCGATGAAGGCGATCATCCGCTTGGCGCGGCCGAGTGAGCTGGTGCCGTAAAGCGCGGCGATCTGCGCGTCGGACGGGCAGGGCTCGTTCGCGCGGGCGGCGCGGGCGATGCCGAGGAAGGGGGTGAGCATCTCCTCGGGCAAGGAGGCGGCGAGGGTGAGCGCTTCGTCCCAGCCCTCGGCATCGGGAATCCCGGCGCGTGCGAGCGCGAGCGCGCTGCGGAAGCCGGGCAAGTCCATGCCGGGCTCGACCCCGCGCATGCGGCAGCGCACGGTGTAATCCTGGAACACCGCGGGGAGCGGCTGGCGAGCCTCCTCGCTCGCGATCTCGGCGAGGATCGCGCGGCGGGCCTCGGCCTGCTCGCCTTCCTCCAGCACCGGCATGTCGGGGACCGGCGCGGGGGCGGGGGTGGCGACGGCGCGCATCAGTTCGGCCATCGGCACCGGGGCGGGCGGCGGCGGGGGCGGCGCCTCGTCCTCGGCGGCGGGCGCGAACAGCATGTCGCGCAGGTCTTCGGCGGCGGCGGTGGGGAGCGGGGTGAGCTTGGGGCTGACCGCCTTGGAGCCGGTCTTGACCTCGCCGATCCTGACGCTGATCGGGCGACGGGTGATCGCGGGGCCGAGCGCGAGGAACTCGCCGCGCGCGAGGTCGCGGATCGTGTCGGCCTGGCGGCGCTCCATGCCGAGCAGGTCGGCGGCGCGCGCCATGTCGATGTCGAGGAAGGTGCGGCCCATCAGGAAGTTCGACGCCTCGGCGGCGACGTTCTTGGCGAGCTTGGCGAGGCGCTGGGTGGCGATCACCCCGGCAAGGCCGCGCTTGCGGCCGCGGCACATGAGGTTGGTCATCGCGGCGAGCGAGGTGCGGCGCGCTTCCTCCGACACTTCGCCGGCGGCCGCGGGGGCGAAGAGCTGGGCTTCGTCGACCACGGTGAGGACCGGGTACCAATGCTCGCGCGGGGCGTCGAACAAAGCGGCGAGGAAAGCGGCGGCGGCGCGCATCTGGCCATCGATCTCGAGGCCCTCGAGGTTGAGGACGACGCTGGCGCGGTGCTCGCGCACGCGCATCGCGAGGCGGCCCAATTCGGTCAGGCTGTATTCGGCGGCGTCGACCGCGATATGGCCGAAGGCGTCGGCGAGGCTGACGAAATCGCCCTCGGGGTCGATCACGACTTGCTGGACATGGCCCGCGCTGCCCTCGAGCAGGCGGCGCAGCAGGTGCGACTTGCCCGAGCCCGAATTGCCCTGGACGAGCAGGCGGGTCGCGAGCAGCTCCTCCAGATCGACGGCAACCGGGTTGCCGCCGCCGTCGAGTCCCATGTCGATGCGGGCAGTCATTGCGAGATGCTTTGGACTATCCGCGGGATTCGGGGCAAGGGGCGGAGCGGAAAATCCTCGCCCGCAAGGGGGGATGGCGCCGAAGGCGAGGGAGGGGGGAGGACGGCGACGCTGCTCACGACTCCGGCGTCCCGCTTCCTCCCCCTCCGTCATGCTGCGCATGCCACCTCCCCCTGGCGGGGGAGGATTGTTCAGGGCTTCAGCCGGGTCGCCAGGAAGGCCAGCACGTCCGCCTCGGTCGCGGCCTTGGCGGCGGCGTTGGCTTCGACCGACTGGCGGGACTTGGTCGGCGTGTCGTAGCTGTGGGTCGCACCCTCGAACATGCGCAGGTCGATGTCGTTGCCCGCGGCCTTGCTGCGCGCGACCAGCGTCTGGCAGAGCTTGGGCGAGACCTCCTCGTCGGCGGTGCCCATGAACACGCGGACGGGGTGGTAGGGCTTGTAGCCGTCCTTCTCGAAGCGCTTCTTGAGGCCGCAGCCGGGGTAGAGCGCGACGCCGGCGGCGAAGCCGATCTTGCGCATGTCGCCCGGCTTGTCGTCGGCCATCGCGGCGAGCGTGGTGCTGGCGCCGTTGGACCAGCCGAGCAGCGCGACGCGGTTGGCGATCACGTCGGGACGGGACTGGAGGAAGCGGAGCGCGCCATAGGCGTGGAGCGGGCGGAAGTTCACCTCGTCGACCGCATCGGGCCGGTCCTTGTAGGTGCCGGCGGCGAAGCCCGCGGGATAGCCGACCGCGCCGAAATCATCGACCATCAGCGCGGCATAGCCGTTGCGCGCGAGCAGCTCGCCCCACGCCTTGTGGCGGCTGGACAGGGTGGAGGCGTCGTACCTGCCCTTGGCGAGCGAGGAATAGGCGCCGCCGCGGCCGTGGAGCATGACCACCGCGGGGAGCTTGGCGGGGGCATTGGCGGGCTTGAAGAGATAGCCCCTCACCTGCGTCTTGCCGTCGCGGCTGAGGAAGGCGACGTCCTCGACCTTCACCTCCTGCGCGAAGGCGGGCGCGGCGACGGCGACGATCGCGGCGGCGGCGAGCAGGTGGCGCATCTCAGTTCCTCGCGGGCAAGGTGATCGAACGGGCGACGCCGTCGCGGCGCGGATCGGCGCCGCCGTCGAACCGGCCGCCGCGGATCATCACGCCGTGCAGGCCCGAATCCTCGCCCGAGCCCGAGCGGACGGTGACGCCGCGCTCGGCCATCGCGGCGAGCAGCGGGGGCGCGAACTTGCCCGCCTCGCCGTTGAAGCTGGAGCCGCGCGCGACGAGGTTGGGCAGCGCGATCGCGTCGGCGACGGGCAGGTTCCACTCGACGATGCCGAGCAGCGCCTTCGATACATAAGCGAGGATCGCGTTGCCGCCGGGCGAGCCGATCGCGCCGGCGAGGCGGCGGTCGGGATGGAGGATGACCGTCGGGACCATCGACGAGCGCGGGCGCTTGCCGGGCGCGATCGCGTTCGGCCCCTCGGGGACGAAGGAGAAGTCGGTCATCTGGTTGTTGAGGAAGAAGCCGTCGACCATCCGGCCGCTGCCGAACAGGCTCTCGACCGTGGTGGTCATCGACACGGCGTTGCCCTCCCCGTCGATGACGATGAAATGCGAGGTGCCGGCGACCTCATGGGTGGCGTCGATGCGCGCGGCGACCGCGCCCGGCGGCGTGCCGGGCTGCGGTGCCGGGCCGGCGCGGTCGCCGATCAGCGCGGCGCGGCTGGCGACATAGGCGGGATCGAGCATGCCCTTGACCGGGACGGTGGGGACGTCGCCGACATAGGCGTCGCGATCGGCATACATGACGCGGCTGGCCTCGGCGTACTTGACCCAGGCTACGGGATCGTGGGGGCCGCGCGCGCCGATATCGGTGCGCTCGATCAGCGCCATCAGCTCGAGCAGGCCGACGCCCGAGGAAGGCGGGGGCGGGGCGCAGAGGATGTAAACGCGATAGCCGTTGCACACCGCCTCGCGCACCACCGGCTTGTAGCCGGCGATGTCGGCCTCGGTCATCGAGCTGGCATATTCGCCCTGACGCAGGCGGGCGACGATGCGGCGGGCGGTCTCGCCCCTGTACATCGCGTCCGGACCCTGCGCGGCGAGGCGGCGGACGAAGGCGGCATAGGCGGGGTTGCGGAGGGTGTCGCCCGCCTTGATCTGCTCGCCCTGCGCGTTGCGGAAATAGGCGACGGCGTCGGCGCCGCGAGCCTGTGGGGCGCGGCTGGCGATCATGCGCGCGAGGCGGGGGCTCACGGTAAAGCCGTTTTCGGCGGTGCGGACGACGTCGCCGAACAGATCCTTCCACGCGAGCGAGCCGTGGCGCCGGTGCGCCAACGCGAGCATGCGCACGACGCCCGGCACGCCGGTGGCACGGCCCGAGACGACCGCGGTGGGGAAGGGCAGGGGCTTGCCGTCGGGGCCGAGCAGCATGTCGGGCGTTGCGCCGGCGGGCGCGGTCTCGCGGCCGTCATAGACGGTGACGGTGCGCGTCTTCGCGTCGTAGCGGGTCATGAACGCACCGCCGCCGAGGCCGCTGCTCTGCGGCTCGACCAGGCTCAGCATCGCCTGCACCGCGACCGCGGCATCGACTGCCGAGCCGCCTCGGCGCAGCACTTCGAGACCCGCCTCGACCGCAAGCGGATGCGCCGCGGCGACGAACGCCTGGCGTTTGCTTGCGGGTGCCGCGGGCGCGACGGGCGCCGGGGCGGCGGCTTGCGGCGCGGTGCGCGGCGCGCAGGCGGCGAGCCCGGCGAGCGCGACCGCGGCGACGAAGGATTTGAGCGTCATCTTCATGGTTCGATGGCCTTTGCACCGGGACGGCGCGGATCCGCCGCACCGAGGAAGAGATTGTTGGTGATCATGATCGACTGCGCGCTTCCCATGGTTTCGTCCATCTCGATGCGATGGCCCTTTGCCTTGAGCGCCGCAACCGTGTCAGGGTTGAAATTGGGCTCGACGCGCAGCGAAGCGGTAGTGCCCTGGTAGATGCGCGGCTGGTGAGTCGCCTCGTCGACGTTGAGGTCGAAGTCGATCGTGTTGACGACGAGCTGGAGCATCGTGGTGATGATCGTGCTGCCGCCGGGCGTGCCGACGATCAGCCACGGTTTGCCGTCCTTGAACACCAGGGTCGGCATCATCGTCGAAAGCATGCGCTTGCCCGGGGCCATGGCGTTGAGCGGCGGGGGCGTGCCTTTGCGCTGCGCTTCCCACGCCTGCTCGTGGCTGAAATTGTTCATCTGGTTGTTGAGCAGGATGCCGGTGCCGGCGATCATCACGCCCGAGCCGAAGTCCGAGCCGAGCGTGTAGGTGGTCGAGACGGCGTTGCCCTCGGCATCCGCCACCGAGAAATGGGTGGTCGAGGGGCTTTCGAACTTGAGCGGGTCGCCCGGCGCGAGGGTGCGGGCCGGAGTCGCCTTGTTCAAGTCGATCAGCTTGACGCGCTCGGCGGCATATTCCTTGGAAATGAAGCCCCTGACCGGCGCGGTGACGAAAGCGGGGTCGCCGAGCGACTGGTAGCGATCGACATAAGCGAGCTTCGAGACCTCGGCGATCACATGGAGCGAGGCGGCGGAGCCCGCGCCCATGCGCTTGAGGTCGTAATGCTCGAGCATGTTGAGCATGTTGAGCAGGGTCGCCCCGCCCGCGCTGGCCGGGGGCGGGGTATAGACCTGATAGCCGCGATAGGTGCCGACCAGCGGATCGCGCTCGACGGGCTTGTACGCGGCGAGATCGGCGCGGGTGATGAGGCCGCCATGCGCCTTCATGTCCGCTTCGATCCGGCGGGCGACTTCGCCGGTGTAGAAGGCCCTGGCGCCGCCCCCGGCGATCTGTGCGAGGGTCCAGGCGAGGTCGGGCTGCTTGAGGATTTCGTCCTTGGCGTAGAGGGCGCCGTCGAGCTTGTAGAAGGTCGCCTTGCCCGACTCGCTGTTCGACAGGCGCTGGCGGCCCCAGCCGAACACGAACGCCTCGTCGGCGCTGAGCTTCACGCCGTCGCGGGCGAGGCGGATGGCGGGCTCGACCACCTTGGCCCAGGGCAGCTTGCCCCATTTGCGGTGGGCGTGCTCGAGGCCGGCGACGGTGCCGGGGACGGCGGGCGCGAGATAGCCGTAGGAGGCGATGTCGCGCTCCTTGCCCTTGTTGTCGACGAACATCGCGGGGGTGGCGGCGCGCGGAGCGATGCCGCGGAAGTCGATGACGCGGACTTGCTTCGACCTGGCATCGTAGACGGTCATGAAGCCGTCGCCGCCGATATTGCCCGCGCGGGGCAAGGTGACGGCGAGCGCGAAGCCGATCGCGACCGCGGCGTCGATCGCATTGCCGCCGTCGCGCAGGATCTGCGCGCCGACCTCGCTGGCGATGGCGTTCTGCGAGACGATCATCCCGCGCGTACCGACGACGGGCGAGTGGATCGAAGGATATTCGAGGAGGTGGCGGCTCTGCGCCGCGACGGGCAGCGGCAGCGCGAGGGCGAGCGCCGAGACGGCAAAGACGAGCTTGCGCAGGATCATCGGTGGAAGCCTCACACGTCGTTGGCGGAGTTGTAGACGTCCACGTCCATCTCCTTCTCCCAGCGCGCGACCGCGGTGGCGATGGCGAGGTCGGAGGTGACGTTGGGGATGGTGCGGGTCATGTCGAGGATGCGGTCGAACGGCAACACGAAGCCGACGACGAGCGCGGTCTGCTCGGGGGTGATGCCGATCGCGTGGAGCACCGCAGCGAGCACGAACAGCGAGCCCGACGGCACCGGCGCGACGCCCATCGCGACGATCGTCGTGGTCGCGGCGATCACCGCATAGTCGGCCCAGCTCAAGTCGACGCCGAACGCCTGCGCTGCGAACAGGGTGAGCATCGCAACATACATCGCCGCACCGTCCATCCCGATCGTCGCGCCGAGCGGGAGCACGGTCGAGGCGACCGGCTTGGAGATGCCGAGGTTGCGCTCGGCGACGCGGATCGCGACGGGCAGGGTGGCGGAGCTCGACGAGGTCGAGAAGCCGACCATGATCGCGTCGGCGATGCCGCGGAAGAAGGGCAAGGGCGACAGCCATGCCATCAGCCGCACGACGACCAGCCCGTGGATCAGCAGCGTGACGATCGCCGAGCCCACGACCACGCAGATCGCGAGCTTGAGCACCGCGAGGAAGCTCGCCGGGCCGCTGGTGCCCATGACCACGGCGATGAGGGCGAACACGCCGAACGGCGCCGTCTCCATCACGAAGCCGACGATCCTGAGCATCACCTCCGACGCGCCGTTGAGGAACTGGCGCACCGGCTCGGCGCCCTTGCCGGCGGCGATCACGCCAGCGCCGACCAGGATCGCGAAGAAGATCACCGACAGCGTCTGGCCGTTGGCCATCGCCGCGACGGGATTGTCGGGGATGATCTCCATGAACATCCGCGCGGTGTCGGGCGGGGTGCCCATCGCGCGCGGCACCGCATCGGCGAAGGTCGCGCCGATGCCGGGGCCGATCAGCGTCGCGACGCCAAGGCCGGTGGTGACCGCGAGCGCGGTGGTGAAGACGTACATCGCCAGCGTCTTCACGCCGATGCTGCCGAGCCGCTTGGGGTCGGCGAGCGCGGCGACGCCGGCGGCGATGGTGAGGAAGACGAGCGGCACGACGAGCATGCGGATCAGCCGCACGAACAGCTCGCCGATCCAGCCGATCGAGGTCGCGCCTTCGCCCCAGGCGAGGCCGGCGACCGCGCCGAGCACGAGCGCGCCGAGGATGCGCTTCCACAGCGCGATGCCGAACCACCAGCCGAGCGCACGGCCCAGCGGACGGCTTCGGGCGGGGGACTCGGTCTGCGCGGGGGCGGTCGTCTCGGTCATCGGGCGGCTCCGGCTTGAATAAGGTGCGGCTGAGCGCGGGACGTGCGCGAGCCTAGGTCATCACGGGCGGATCGCGAAGCGCGACGCGCTGGAAAAAGCCCGCCCCCGCGCCAGGCATCGGCGCGGGGGCAGGAGACGTGGCTCAGAAACGCTTGCTCACCGAGAAATAGATCTGGCGGCCGCGGTTGGAGTAGAGATCGCCGATATAGCCGTTGGAATTGTCGGCGATCGGGGCGAGCGTGTTGAACAGGTTCCGCGCGCCGACGCGCAGCCGCAGGTTGTCCATCGGGCCACCATCGACCTCATACTGCGCGTAGAGGCTGTGGGTGAGATAGTCGTCAACCCGCCACCGCGTGCCGTTCCCCAGCGCAGCCGAGGTGTCGTACACCGCTCCGGTATAGCTGGCATAATAGCCGAGGCCGAAGCCGTTGTAGCGCCAGGTGAGGCTCGCCGAACCGCGCCATTTGGGGCGGCCATTCTGCTCGACCAGGCTTTCGGCACCGACGATGGTGATGAAGCTGTCGATCGTGCCCGCCTGTTGCGCGTCGATCAGCGACTGCACCGTTTCGTTGGGAACCTGATAGAATTCGAGCAGGCGGGCGGCGTTGATCCGCGCGCTGAAGTCGCCAATGCCGGTATCCTTGACCTGGTAATAGACGCCGAGATCATAGCCGCGCACGCTGCGCGGCGTGAGGTTCATGTAATTGTCGACCACCTGCACGATGCGCCCGACCGGAGCGATGCCGGTGCCGGCGGCGGCGTCGATCTCCGCCTGGGTCGGGTCGAGCCGCTCGACATTGGGGTTGGACGAACCCTGGAGGCGCAGCAGGTAATCGAGGATCAGCGCATTGGTATCGCCGAACAGGCCGATCACGTTCTTCTGCCGGATCTCCCAGTAATCGGCGGTGAAGGTGAGGCGGCCGGCGCGGCCCATGTTGAGCTGGAAGGTGCCGCCGAGCGAGAGATTGTCCGATTCCTCGGGCTTGAGGTCGCGGCTGCCCGATCGGTTGCTGACCACGCTCGCGCTGGCGCAATCGTCGAAATTGCCGAGGCTGCCGTTGCGCAACGCGATCTCGCACTTGATCCAGTCGGTGCGGCCGTTCGAACGCTGGATGCCGTTTTCGAACAATTGCGGCAGGTTGGGCGCGCGGAAGCCCTGCGACCAGGAACCGCGCAGCTGGAAATTGGCGAAGGGATACCAAGAGACCGCGACCTTAGGCTTGGCGACCGTCCCGAAGCCTTCATAGGATTCGGCGCGACCCGCGAGCTGCAGGTCGAGCGAGCGGATCAGCGGTACGTTCATCTCCGGCGCGACCAGCGGCACCGCGAATTCGAGATAGCCCGAGAAGACGTTGCGGCTGCCGCCGCTGTCCGGCGTGGGGCTGGCGCCCATCGTGTCGCTGCCGGTGTTCGAGCCATCCAGCGCGGTGAAGGAGATCGTGCCGTCGAGCCGTGGATCGCGATCGTCGAAGAAGGATTCGTGCCGGAACTCGACCCCCGCCGCCATGCCGACGCGGCCGCCGGGCAGCGTAAACAGGTCGTTCTTGCTGAGCTTGAAATCGGCCATCGCCAGCTCGGAGGTGCTGATGCGAGCGACATCGACCATGAAGCTGTCGATCACGCTTTGCGGATTAGGCGTGGAATCGCGGCGGCCGGGATCGAGCGGATCGCCGCCGTTGAATGGATTGTAGGCGCTGGCGTCGGTGCGCGAGAGCGCCTCCTGGAACTTGGTCAGGCTGACCGTATGCATGCTGTCGCGGGTGCGAGCGCGCGAATAAAGCGCGGCGCTGTCGAAATCGAAGCCGAAGACCTTGCCGCGGAAACCGCCGAGGAAGCGCATCGTATCGTTGCGCACGTTGACGACGAGCGGGCCGGCGTCGACCGGGCGATAGTCGATCAGCTCGAGCGGAACGCCGGCGTTGAGCACGCCGGTGAGGCCGGGGATCCGATAAGCGCTGCCGACCGGCCCGAACGGGTTGTAATAGCCGTTGGCCGGAACAATCAGCCGCTGAGTCGCGAGCGCCGTATCCTGCTCGCGCACCGACTCGTAATCGGCGCGATACCAGCCGGCCTCCGCGAAGAATTCGAGGCCACTGTCGAATTCGTGGTTGAAGAAGCCGAACAGGTTGAGCCGGTCATTGCGGCCCATGATGGTGCGGACGTCGTTGATGTCGTAGCGCAGATTGTTGTCGGCCGTGGTGGTCGAAAGGATGCTGTTGTCCCAGCATGTGCCCGCATAAGGCGTGGGCGCGACGCAGCTGGGGTTGGTCGAAGGCTGGATGTGGAAATAGCCGGCATTCTCGCCCGTGGTGCCGGTCAGCGAGACGCCGTTGACCGAGGCGCCGGTGGTGGAGGGCGCATAGCTGTTGGTCAGCCGGCGGAACTCGGACCAGATCGTGTCGCTGGAGCGGTTGTCGAAATCGCTGTCGCCCTCGAACGGCGTGCCCGCGACCAGCGGGCGCATGTCGGCCGAGCGCGAGTTGCGGCGCTCACGCGCATAGAGCGGGTCGCGATGGTTGTACGAGCCGAACAGCGAGATGTTCGACTTGCCGCCGTTGAAGCTATGGCCCGCCTCGAACGCGAACTCGGTCTCGATCTGGCCCGAATCCTCGGTGAAGGCGAGCTCGCCGGTGGCGCGCAGCCCCTTGAAATTGTCCTTGAGCACGGTGTTGACCACGCCCGCGACCGCGTCCGAGCCGTAGATCGCGGCGGCGCCGTCGAGCAGCACCTCGACCCGGCGGACGCCGAGCACCGGGATGGCGTTGGTGTTGACGCTCTGCACCGGCACGAGGTTCTCGCTCTGCGTGCCGGGGTGGAGGACCATGCGGCGGCCGTTCAGCAGCACCAGCGTGTTGCCGGTGCCGAGCGCGCGCAGGTTGATCGAGGCGGTGTCGCCGCGCGCGTCGTTGATGCCGCCCGCGTCGCGGCTCTCGTTGAAGGCGACGTCGCCGGCCTGGGGGATCGAACGGAACAGCTCGTCGCCGCTGGTCGCGGCGGTGGCGGCGATGTCGTCCTCGTTGAGCACGGTGACGGGAAGCGCGCCGGCGACGTCGGCGCCCTTGATCTGCGAGCCGATGACGACGACTTCCTCGCCCTGCCCGGCCTCCTGCGCGGCGATGTCGGCGGCGGTCTGCGGCGAGTCGGCGACCGGCGCGTCTTGCGCCAGCGCGGCGCTGGCGGTGGCGAGCAGCGAGATGCCGCCCATCAGCCCGGCGATGCGGATTGCACTTTTCATGATGTTACCCCTTCCCTGATGTCCCGTTGCGTCTGCGGCGTCTGATGCGCCGTCAGGCTGTCCCCTCGATGATCCGCGCGACGCGTTCGGCCGACCCTGCAGCATAGGTCCAGCCGAGCCCGCCATGCCCGGTATTGGCAATCACCCCGCGCGCGATGCCGCGGATGACCGGCAACGAATTCGGCGTCATCGGGCGTAGCCCGGCCCAGCTCGATTCGATCTTCTCATAGTCCGCCGCCGCCGGCAGCGCGGCGCGCGCGCTGTCGACCAGCGCGCGCAACCGCCTGGGGTCCACGCCTATGTCGCGATTGCCGAGTTCGGCAAGCCCGGCGATGCGCATGCGGTTGCCGAGCCGTGCGAAGACCACGCGGTTGGCGACATCGGTGATGCTCGCGGCGGGTGCGGCGGGGCCGGGCAGGGTCGTGATCGAATAGCCTTTCATCGGCTGGATCGGCAGGTGCACGCCGAGCCGGCGGGCGAGCCGCGGGGCTCCGACCCCGGCCGAGAGGATGATGCGGTCCGCCGGTACGCGGCTGCCCTCGGCGGTGACGATCGCGGGCTTGGCGCCGCTCGCCTCGATCCGGTCGACCGCGGTGCCGAACAGCGAGCTGCCGCCCGCGCGCAGCAATGCGTCGTGCGCGCCGGTGCAGAAACGGTGCGGATCGCCGACCGCTTCGTCAGCGGTGTGGAGCGCGCCGACGATCGCGTCGCGCACGGGTGCGAGCATGGGCTCGAGCGCGACCGCCTGGTCGGGATCGAGCAGCGTCTGGACCGCGCCGCCGGCTTGTTTGAGTGCGACCATCGCCTGCGCGGCGGCGAACGACCTGGCGGTGCGGTAGATATGGATCTTGCCGGGGACGGCATGGCCATAGTCGAGGCCGTGGCGCGCGCTCAGTGCCTCCAGCGCGCGGCGCGATTCGGCGGCGAGCGCGAGGCCGTCGAGCGTGTTGCGGCGGAACCGCGCGGCGCCGCAGTTGCGCAGGAAGGCGATGCTCCAGCGCAGCAGATCGAAGTCGAGCCGCAGGTGGAAGCGCAGCGCCGAATCGAGCCCGAGCAGCATGCGCGGGATCTGCGGCAGCGTCGCCGGGCTCGCCAGCGCGTCGGTATAGGCATAGCTCAGCTGCGCGCCATTGGCGAAGGACGCGCCGAGGCCGGGGCCGCGCGCCGAATCCACCACCGTCACGCGATGCCCGCGATCGGCGAGGGTGAGCGCGGTCGCCATGCCGACCACGCCCGCGCCGACGACGATGATCTCCTCCCTGGGCATCAGCGGCGCAGCGCGTGCGGCAACGGGACGAATGCGGTGCTCAGTCGATATCTCCCCCCGTCCGCCAGTTTGCGGACTGACGGAAATTATCGTTCGAACGGGGGTCGAAAAATATGGTTTTCGTATGCGCGTTATAGCCGCAGGTTATGCACGGGCACGGGTTTCGCTCAGAGTTGCCTCGAGCGTGCGCAGGAATTGCCGTGCGACGCGCGATGGCTGGCGCTCCTCCAGCGTCGCCCAGGAGATGGTGAAGCGCAGCGGCGGATCGGTCGGCAGCCATTTGAAGCCGGGCGCGGCCCAGGCGCGCGCGGTGAACTCGTCGATCACCGTGACGCCCTCCTCGAGCTGGGCGAGGCGCGCGGCGATGAAGAAGGTCTGCACCGACACCGTCTCGCGAAAGGCGATGCCGCGCTCGCGCGCGGCGCGGGTGATCACGTCGCCGATCGGGCCGGCGGCGGCGACGCCGATCACGTCGCGGTCGGCGAGCGCGTCGAGCGGGAAGCGGGGCCCGAGCGGACCGAACATCCCCTCGGGGAACAGCACGACGAGCTCGCCCTCGGCCAGCACCTGGCGGCTGAGGCGCGGGTGCGGTGGCGGCGTGTAGGCGATGGCGAGGTCGATCTCGCGCTCGATCAGCGAGCGGACGAGGTCGTCATGGTGATGGGTGTGCACCTCGAAGGTGACGCGCGGCGATTCGCGGCGGAACTGCGCCATCGCCTGGGGCACGATGTCGAGCGCGAGGCTGGGGACGATACCGAGGCGGATGTGCCCGCCGCCCGCCTGGGAGAGGTTGCGCGCGGTCTGCTGCAGCGTGCCGAGCCGCTCGAACAGGTCGCCGGCCTCGCGCATCAGCGCATGCGCCTCATCGGTCGGGATGAGGCGGCCGCGCGAGAGCTGGAACAGTGGGAAGCCGAGATTGTCCTCGGCATGGTGCAGCGTCTTGGACACCGAGGGTTGCGACACGCCGAGCGCGCGCGCCGCGGCGCTGATCGAGCCATGGTGGTAGACGGCGTGGAAGACTTCGAGCTGACGGAAGCGCATCGGCGCATCTTAGGGCGCGGCGCGGCGCTGGCAACGGGATCAGCGGGCGGCGCCGAGGAGGGCGGGAATCTCGGCGGGCAACTCGCGGCCGAGAAAACCGAGCGGGCCGACCCGTTCGGCGAGGCGGCGGCCGGCCTCGCCGTGCAGCCAGACGCCCCAGGCGGCGGCGATGTGCGGGTGGGCGCCACGCGCGAGCAATCCTGCGATGATGCCGGCCAACGCGTCGCCCGAGCCGCCGGTGGCGAGGCCTGGGCCGCCGCCGGAATAGCGCAGCATATCCTCGCCGGGGCAGGCGATGCGGGTCTCCGGGCCCTTCAGCACGATCGTCGCGGCGAAGCGGTCCGCCGCCTCGCGTGCGACGGCGGCGGGATCGTCGGCGACGCGGGCTTCGTCACAATCCATCAGCCTGGCCATCTCGCCGGGATGCGGGGTCAGGACGATACGGCCATCATGCGCCCGAACGGCTTCCGCGAGCTGCGAGGCGGCGGCGATCGCGGCGGCGTCGAGCACGAGGGTGAGCTCGGTGCTGGGGCGGGCGAGCACAGGTTCGAGAATCGTCCGGGCCGGGCAGCCGGCGCCCATGCCGGGGCCGACAACCGCCGCGTCGCAGCGGCCGAGCAGCTCGGCGACCCGGTCGCCACAGGCTTCGGCGAGCTCGCCCGCATCGTTGACCGGCATTGGAAACACCGCGGCTTCGGGAACGTGCAGGCCCAGCTGCAGCGCGACGCGTTCGGGTGTGGCGAGCTGGAGCTTGCCCGCGCCCGCGCGCAACGCCGCCTCGCCGGTGATGCGCAGTGCGCCCGGCACCTTCTCGGACCCGCCGACCGCGAGCACGCGACCGCGCGCATTCTTGTCGGTATCGGGTCCGGGTTGCGGCAGGGGATGCGCGGCGAGCCACGCCGAATCGAGCGGGGTCATCCGCGCGCCGCCACCATCGCGTCGGGGGCGCGGGTGACCTCGACATCGGGCGCATCCTCGACCGGGGCGGTCTCGTTGTAGCGCACCAGCGTGAGGCCGCCGTCCTTCCCGGCCGAAGAATCGTAGCGATATTCGGTGACCGAGCAGTTGGCGACGTCGCCGGCCTTGTCGATCGCCAGGATCTCGGCCTCGCTCAGATTCTCGACGATGTAGCGCATGCACAGCACCACCACCTGATGCGCGACGATCATCACCCGGCGCCCGCGATAGTGGAGCGAGACGGTGTCGAGCAGCGCGCGCAGGCGGAAGATCACGTCGCACCAGCTCTCCCCGCCGGGCGGGCGGTGATAGAATTTGCCGAGCAGGCGGCGGAATTCGGCCTGTTCGGGCTCGGTTGCGCGGATGCCGGCGGTGGTCAGGCCGTCGAGGATGCCGAACTCCTTCTCGCGCAGCCGTTCGTCGGCGCAGATCGCCTCGTCCGGATCGGCGCCGCCGGCATCGCGGAAGCGGCGCGCGGTCTCGCGCGCCCGGAGGTAGGGGGAGCAGAGGATGACGTCGGGCAGCGCGCCCGCCGCACCGCGCGCGAACCAGCGGCCGAGCGCATCGGCCTGGCGTTCGCCGAGTTCGGACAGCGGCACGTCGACATCACGGACGTCGAGGCCGATGCGATGCGCACCCCGCTCGTGCGCAAGATCCCGCGCGACGTTGCCGGCGCTCTGGCCGTGGCGGACGAGCCAGAGACGTTCGGGCCAGCGGGGCGGGGAGAGGGCCGCGTGCATGCGGCGAAAAACGGGGCAGCGCAGCGGCCGTTCCCGCCGGCGGTCAGCTCCGTGCGATTTGCCTAGACATAATGCGGCTCGGGGCGTTCGCGCAGCTCCTCATAATGGACGAGCGCGGGTTCGGGGCCGAGCGGGACCGGCTCGCCGCCGCGGAACGCCCATTCGCCGCGGTCGCAGTCGGCGGCGCGGACATAGCCGTTGATGTAGAGGCGGCGCTGGTGATCGGCCCTGTTGCGGCCCGAGCCATGGACGAGATGCGGGTGCCACAAGGCGAGATCGCCGGGCTCGAGAATCAGGTCGACGACGTTTCCCGGGTCGATCCCCGCCCCGACCAAGGCCTCGTCGCTCATCTCGGTGCCGAGCACCTCGGCCTCGGTGTCGAGCCCGAGCTGGCCGGCGCGGTGGCTGCCGGGGATGAAGCGCATCGCGCCGCTCTCGGGCGTGTGCGGGTCGATCGCGAGGCCGGTCTGGACATAGCTCTCGCCAAGATTGCGGTAAGCGTCGTCGGGCTTGCGGAAGCGCGAATCCTGGTGCCAGGCGAAGTCGCCGCGTGAGCCGGGCGCCTTCCAGTGCACCTGGTTGATGATCTGCTTGAGGTCGCCGCCGATCAGCGGCGCGAGGATTTCGGCGAAGCGGCGGTCGAGGCGGACGGCGTCGAGCAGCGGCTGGTGATAGGAAGGCCACTGGATCATGCGTACCAGCTGCTGCCCGTCGGCGTCCGGGGTCAGCTTGTAGAAGAGGTTGCCGTGGCGGAAGCTGCGGCCGTGCGCCTCGCCCTCGCGATGGATCTGGTCGGTGGCGGCGGCGATCGCGGCGATCTCGTCGCGGGCGAACAGGCCGCGGACGACCGCATAGCCCTTTTCCCGATAATCGGCGACGTGCTCCATTTCACGCTCCTGCAGCGGTGAGCCGGTCGAGCTGGTCCCTGGTCAGTTCGAGGTCCCAGCCCGCGATGAGCTCGTCGAGCTGGGCGATGCTGGTGGCGCTGGCGATCGGCGCGGTGACGCCCGGCTGCGCGGCGAGCCAGGCGAGCGCGACTTGCGAGAGGGTGGCGCCGGTCTCGGCCGCGACCGTGTCCATCGCGGCGAGCACCTGGCCGCCCTTGCCTTCGAGCAACTCGTCCATGCGGCCGCCGCGCACGCTTTTGCCGAGATCGGCCTTGCTGCGGTATTTGCCGGTGAGGAAGCCCGCGGCGAGGCTGAAATAGGGCAGCACGCCGAGATTGTGCTGGACGCACAGGTCCTGGAGTTCGCCCTCGAAGCGGTGGCGGTTGACGAGGTTGTACTCGGGCTGGAGCGCGCGGTAGTGCGGCAGCCCCTCGCGTGCGGCGAGATCGAGCGCCGATTTGAGCCGCGCGGCGGAGAAGTTGGAGGCGGCGACGTGGCGCACCTTGCCGGCGTCGATCAGCTTCTGGAAGGCGGCGAGGACATCCGCCTGCGGCACCTTCTCGTCGTCCTGGTGCGCATAATAGAGGTCGATCGTCTCGACCCCGAGGCGCTGGAGCGAAGCGTCGCAGGCGGCGGCGATATGCGCCGGATCGAGGTGGCCGCCGCGATCGGGGGCGAAGCCGACCTTGGTCGCGATGCCGATACGCTTGCCGGTTTCGCGCATCCATGCACCGATCACCGTCTCGGATTCGCCGCCCTGATGGCCGGGCACCCAGTTGGAATAGACGTCGGCGGTGTCGACCAAGGTCCCGCCGGCGCCGGCGAAGCGGTCGAGCAGCGCGAAGCTCGTCTCGCGATCGGCGGTCCAGCCGAAGACGTTGCCGCCGAACACCATCGGCGGCGTCTTGATGTCGGTAACGCCGAGCTGGCGCATCGCCTTACTCCTTCGCCGGGGGCGCGTTGGCGGACATATCGGGATCGCTGGCGTTGATGTCGAGCATGTCGGCGGCGGCGTTGAGCTGCGCGGCCTCGTCGGCGCTGACGCCGGTGGACTCGTCGGCCGAGTTGCAGGCCGCGAGCAGCGCCAGCGGGAGCAGGAGGATCGCGCGCATCACGGCACCCTGTCGGAAATGGGGGTGGAAGGGGGGCCGCCGCGGCGGGCGGCCCCGCAACGGATCACTTCTTGAGTTCGTCGCCCGCAGCGTCGGCGGCGTTGCCGGCCTTCTCGACCCCGGAATCGATCGCATTGCCGAGGCCGTCGGCGGCGTTCTCGGCGGCGCCGAGCGCGCTGTCGGTGGCGGCTTCGACGTCCTGCGCGCCCTCGGTCATGGTGGCGTTGGCGTCCGCGGCGATCGCGTTCGCGGCCTGGGCGGTTTCGTTCTGCGCGTTTTCGCTGCACGCGGCGAGGCCGAGCGCAGCAACCGCGGCGAGGGGAAGAACGATTCGTTTCATGCAAATTCCTCTCTGTCTGGGCCGGTGCGCCCCGCGGGGGCACCCCGCGCAACCCTAGGGTCGTGCAATGCGTGCCGCAAGTTTCGGGCATATGGCAGCCGCGACAAGCCCCAAGACGCTTGCCTCCGAGGCCGCACCCGCCTAAATCGGGCAGCATGGACGGCCGCCCGGTGAGGGCGGCCCTTATTGTTTCTGGAGACTTTGACGTGGCCCAGCCGCTCATGCCGCATGCGACCGCTTCCTGGCTGGTCGACAACACCGCGCTCTCGTTCGAGCAGATCGCCGAGTTCTGCGGCCTGCACATCCTGGAAGTGCAGGCGATCGCGGACGATACCGCCGCGACCAAGCTGACCGGCCGCGATCCCGTCCGCGCGCACGAGCTGACGATGGAGGAGATCGAGAAGGGCCAGGCCGATCCCGATTATCGCCTCAAGATGAGCAAGGGCCCCGAGCAGGTCCGCCGCACCAAGGGCCCGCGCTACACCCCGGTGAGCAAGCGCCAGGACAAGCCCGACGGCATCGCCTGGATCATCCGCAACCATCCCGAGATCTCGGACGGCGCGATCGGCAAGCTGATCGGC